>NZ_PNCN01000015.1:0-68783 GCF_005886135.1 Pseudoalteromonas sp. S4741
GTTGGCATGTAGGTTCGGTGTAAAGTTTTCTGGCGAATTCAATTATACCTTATCTTCATGCTGTTTGTTTTTCATACCACAAAGATCAACACGCCCTAGTAATAGCGGGTAAATCTAAAGCTATTTTTTGTAAGCACAGAGTCAGTACACATAACGCGATAATTTTTAATGCATAGCTTAATTTGCGCCAATACTCAGGTAGCTCTAATAGTGCGCTCATAAACCAAGTGGCACTGGCTATAGTTAAACCAATGCTTAATGTATAAAGGTGGCTGATATATGCAGAAAAGTAGCCATTGGTAAATAAATAGGGTTGACCTTCTTGTAAAAAAATAAAGCTAGCGATACAAAAAAGGTAGGCAGCATATTGGTTAAAGATAGCGTCTCTAATGCCATAACCTATTATTAAAGCATAAAAAATAAGCGTTGCGCATAATCCATAAAACACCCCAAATATTAAATTGTATACCTGAACCTTTTCAATAAATTGCTGTGAGTCTAGCCAAGTAAACCGGGGGTTATAGCTGGCAGTAGTGGTTAAAGTTAGCTTTGCATTAAAGCTACCTTGTTCCATTAAAATAGCCATTTGATTTGTTTTTAAAGGGGCTTTTAATTGGTTATTTTGTTGCCACGAAAAACGTTCAAGTGCAGGGCGAGTAAACGTAAAAACACCGCTTTGGTTTAGCGTACATACCAACTCAAATTGGTTAATGCCTTTTTCTAGTTTTATGTCTTCAGCAATACCTTGCGATAAGGGAGTGGATACACTGTTTGCGATAGATTTTAAATTGCAGCTATCTTTTGCAATAGCTGTATTGCTGATGAGAAAAGTAAAAATGACAAGTAAAGCACCGCAAAATTTAATACATAAGGAGGTGGTTGTATGTAAGTGCTTCCTTATTGTTACGGTGTTATTGAGCATAATAGGGTTATAAAAAAAGGCAGTTACCTTATATTAACAAAGCTTATTATCTTTGCTAGTAAAAATTAATAGTAAAGTTTGATGTAGCGCATGAATGGGTAAATCTTATTTTTATAACTGTATTTCACTAGGGGTTTTATTAAAGTGGCGTTTAAACTCACGGCTAAACTGTGATGCACTGGTGTAACCTACTTTAAAAGCAGCTTCATTTGCTTTGCTGCCCGCTGTGGTAATTAACTCTTTTGCTTTAGCTAAACGTACTTTTTTTAAGTATTGTAAGGGAGATTCAAACGTTACCTGCCTAAATGCACGATGAAAAGAGGAGACACTCATATTGACCTCTTCAGCTAAACCTTCAACAGTAATAGGGTTTGCATAGTCCTGATGCATCGTTGCTAGTGTGCGAGCTATACGCGCATAATGGCCATCATGCATAGCTAGGCCTATTAAAGTATCCCCTTGGGGGCCGCAAAGGACACGATACACAAGCTCTTTTACTATATCTTCGCCGAATATCTCAGCTTCAAGTGGATTATTTAAAACTGTTAATAACCTATACGTCACTTGCTCCATTGCGCAGTCTAGCTTGGCGGATTGTACTGCGCCAATGTTCGCGCTGGAGACAGGTAAAGGCTGGTGCTGCATCATCTGATTAACCAGCTTGTGCAACATGACAGGGTTTATATCTATAGCTATGCCCATAACCGGTAAGTCATTATCGGTAAACGCTTCACACTCTAATGGGACCGGTACACCTAGTACCAAGTAATCACCTTCGCCGTATTTTATTTGATGTTCTGGGAAGTGAATTATTTTATGGCCTTGGCCAACCACGATTATGCCTGAATTATAAATAAGCGGCTGGCGCGGTGAACTTTTGGTAGCGCGATGAAAATACACCCCAGGAATAATTGTTTCCATGGTGCCCTCAAAGCTTAGTAAATTATTGTGCTCGGCGTATTGTTGCAACATTTTGGCTATGATGGGCATAAAAGTATCTGTAATTAAAATATTTTGCGTAAAATAACAGTGCTGGTAGTTTTAGGCAAGCTTTAGGTAGTTATTGGGCTTTTTATATATTAACTTTGCTACTAATATGCATTCATCAAAGCTTTACTTGATATGTGACTAAGTAAAGCATTATGAAATTAACCGTCACCTAGGAGCAAAATAATGAAATTTAGCTACGTAAATCCCACTCTCATCCAATTTGGCCAACAGCAAATTGCCGCACTTAGCGACTTGATCGCAAAAGATCAAAAAGTATTGGTTGTTTATGGCGGCGGCTCAATTAAAAAGAACGGCGTGTATAACCAAGTTGCTGCTGCACTTGAAGGTTTTGATTGGGTCGAATTCTCGGGTGTGGGTGCTAACCCAACAATTGAAGTACTTGACCAAGCGGTTAAAATTTGTAAAGAACAAGATATCGACTTTGTATTAGGTGTCGGCGGCGGCTCTGTAATAGACGGCGTTAAATACATTGCGGCTTCTGCAGTATACGACGGCGAAGGTTGGGACATTCCTACTGGTAAGCATACAATTACCAGCGCATTACCAATTGGTGCCGTATTAACGCTACCAGCTACAGGTTCTGAATCTAACCAAAACTCAGTGGTAAGCAAAGAAGCGACTAAGCAAAAATTGCCGTTTGCTTCACCAGAAGTACTGCCTAAATTTGCGATTATGGATCCTGATGTAATGAAAACATTACCACAGCGCCAGCTTGTAAATGGCTTAGTTGATGCGTGGGTGCATACTTGTGAGCAATACCTTACGTTCCCTGAAGGCGCATTGGTACAAGAAGGATACGCAGAGGCACTGTTAAAAACGCTCAAAACACTGGGCGATAACTTTGAAAACCAAGACGATGCATGGCGTGCAAACCTTATGTGGGCAGCTAACCAAGCACTTAATGGCTTAATTGGTTCTGGCGTATCGCAAGATTGGGCAACTCACATGATTGGCCATGAGCTTACTGCTGCCTATGGTGTTGACCATGCGCGTTCGCTTGCTATTGTTCAGCCTTCTTTATTGCGCAATCAATTTGCAGTTAAAAAAGCGAAACTAGAGCAAATGGGTAAAAACGTATTTGGCCTTGAGCAAACAGACGATTTAGCAGAGCAAACAATTCAAGCGATTGAAGCGTTTTACCACAGCCTTGAGGTTGCAACACAGCTAACTGAACATGGTGATGATAAAGCGGCTGCCATTGATAATATTATTGGCAAACTAGAAGCACATGGCATGGTTGCTCTTGGTGAAAACCAAGCGATTACGCTAAAAGAAAGCCGTGAAATTTTAGAACACGCGGTTGCTTAAGCGTTAATTTTAAAAAACCACTGGCTATTAAAGCCGGTGGTTTTTTGTTTTATAGTTAACCTCAGTAAACGCAATTGGCGCCATTAATTGATAAAAAGCACTTTATTGTCGTTTGCCGCTAATATACTATGTGGCTTCAATTGGTTAGGTTTATTTAAGTCAATTTTAGGCTGAGAAGATAGCTAAATTATGCGCTCAAATCGTTTGTTAATGGTCATGTTACTCGTGCTTGTGCACAGCTTTATAAGTTGTGATGGCGCTGCATACCATTTACAAGAAGACGTTGAGCATGTAAGCAACGCATTATCACAAAACACTATAACCGCTGATAATGACCAAGGACAAATCGATAATTAGCCACCGGTTGAGATTCATGCACACCAACATTGTCACTGTGGCTATTACAGCACACTTAGTCACGCTATTATTCCTCAACAAAGTAAACCCTCAGTACTTGTGTATTACCATGGTTTAAATTATCCACCTGATGTACCCCCACCGAATTCATTTAGCTAGTTTTTAATTTAATTTCAATTAATTATTGTGCTTTTAGCTGCCTGCGCGTAAGCGTTTTATGGGCTGTTATAGGCATGTTTAAATTGCTAACTATTTTACACTGTCGCTGTTTTTAGCGTAGGTTGTGAATGGTTTGCAAGTGAACTCTGTTTATTAAAAAACGGACAAGCTATATGAATAAAAAACCAATTATGCTGGTGGTGATGCTGTGCGCGCTACCTGCTTTTAGTGCGTTTGCAAATGTTAAAACGTTAACCCTAAAACAAGCGTTGATAAATACCGAGCAACAAAATCCGCTATTAAAACGCTATCCTTATCATCAAAAAATACTCAGCGCGCTTAAATCTCAAGCGGCGCTTTCGCCTAACCCTGTAATAAATGTAGAAGCCGAAAACCTCTTAGGAACAAACGATGCGCGTGGTGTGCAAGGGGCTGAAATAACCTTGGCATTTAGCCAGCTTATAGAGCTTGGAGATAAACGCCAAAGCCGCATAAATTACGCAACGGCGAACATTAAAGCCCAAGCAATACAATATCAAAATACTCGGTTAGCTTTATTAGCAACCACTGGTGAGCGATATTACGAGGCGCTTAAATTTCAAACCTTACTTACGCTTAACAGCGAACGACAACACGTGGTGAGCCAAGCTCTCAAAGCAATAAAGCAACGGGCTAACGCTGGCGCTGTATCGCAAGCCGATGTAACCCGTATGCGTTATGCACTAAGCCAAGTTGAGCTTGAGACAGCTAAGCTAAATAGCGAATTTGAGCGAGCGCGTTTATCGCTCAATGAGCTGTGGAATGAGCAACATGACTACACGAATTTCGCAGGGAATATGGCTACCTTAATACCGCTTAAATCTGAGCAAGCGTTACTCAATGCAGTTAACCAAGCGCCTGAGTTTGCCATGTTACAGCAACAATACTTACAGCAAGCGGCCAACTTAACGCTGCAAAAAGCTAACGGGCAAAGCGACATAAATGTAGGTGCGGGCCTGCGCTACAATCAGCAAAGCGATACTAGTTCGTTACTGTTTTCGTTTTCTATGCCATTGCAATTGAGTAACTCAAATAGCGGTAATATTGAAGCGGCTAACAGTCAGTTGGCATTGTTACGTGAGCAGCAAGGGCAATTACGGGTTCAGTTACGCCAACAAGTTCGTACCTTGTACGCCTATTACCAAGGCAAAACGTTACAGGCGCAGTTGTTATCAGGGCAGGTTATTCCACAAGCCCAAACACTCATTGAGCAAAGTTTAAAAAGCTATCAACGCGGACAAATTTCGGTGTTGCAATTGCTCGATGCCCAACAAGCTCTATTTGACTCTAAACGCGCACTTATCAATACCTATGCAGCACTATATCAAACGCACCTTACTCTTGAGCGTTTAACTGGCCAATCTTTAATTGAGACTTTTCAACCATGAACAACACGTTTATCGCATTATTAGTATCACTTTCGTTTACAACGAGCCTTATAAGCACACATACATTTGCCTCAGCAGAGCATGGGCAAACGCAGCAACCCCAAAAACAAGGCGCCCATGGCGGCTTTTTATTAACCAACGAAAAGCTCACTCTTGAGTTAAAGCTGCAAGAATTGGCAGGTAAAGTTGAGCTGCGCGTATATGGTTATGAGCAAAATCAGCCGGTAGATATCAACGATTTAAGCATCGAAATGAACTTAAAACGATTAGTAGAAGCGCCGCAAAAAATACAATTTACGCGTGAGAATGAGTACCTTGTTAGCACGCAACCCATAAATGAGCCACATTCGTTTGCGCTTTTCATTACTGCCAATTATAAAGGTGAACACGTTAGTTTTGAGTACACCCAACACGAAGGCCGCACTATGCTTAGTGAGCGAGCGATTAAAGGTGCGGGTATTGAAACGCAGATAGCAAAAAGCGGCGAGGTTGATATTTCTGACACGCTGTTTGGTGTTATTACACCTACACAGCACGGCACAGTAGAAGTGATGGCGCCATATACCGGATTGATCAGCGATATTTTTGTCAGCATTGGTCAAAAGGTTCAAAAAGGTGAGGTACTGGCCAGCGTCACCAACCGTGAAACATTGCAAAACTACAGTATTAAAAGCCCCATTAGCGGTGTGGTAACCGAGCAATATTTAAAGCGTGGCGAACTGGCAAGTACTCGTGCGCTAATGCAAGTCGTGAACCTTGATAAAGTATGGGTTGAGCTCTCTGCCTTTCCTGAAAATATTGAAAACCTAGCCATTGGTCAAAGCGCCATCGTGTACGATTTACATCATCATTTAAATGCCCAAGGTAAGGTGTTTTTTATAGCGCCTATGATGACCGGCGGGCATATTGCACGTGCTCGTATTGAGCTTAATAACCCTGATGGTCATTGGCGTCCAGGCATGCATGTTAATACTGATGTCAGTATCGATAAAGTCAATGCTCGCGTGCGTGTAAAGCCTGAGGCTATTCAGGAGTTTAACGGTATGGCGAGTGTGTTTGTGCGTAAAAATAGTGTGTTTGAAGTACGCCCGGTTACTTTAGGCGCAAAAAGTAGCGAGTGGGTAGAAGTCATTGCGGGTTTAAGCCCAGGTAGCGAGTACGTCACAACCAATAGCTATGTGATCAAAGCCGATATTTTAAAAAGCGGCGCAAGTCACGCTCACTAGGAGGTACCATGATTAACTGGATTGTTTCTTTTGCGGTTAAACGCCGCATGATGGTACTGGCACTGACATTTTTATTTGCTGGGTTTGGTGTATATAACATCCAAAACTTAGCGGTAGATGCTGTCCCCGATATTACCAACGTGCAAGTGCAAATTAATACTAAAGCGCCTGGTTTTACACCGCTTGAAGTTGAGCAGCGTATCACTTACTTAGTCGAAACGGCGATGGCGGGTATTCCTAAGCTTGATTACACCCGTTCGCTTTCTCGCTATGGGCTTTCTCAAGTAACTGTTATTTTTGATGAAGGCACCGATATTTATTGGGCGCGTCAGCAAATTGGTGAACGTATTCAAAGTATTCGCGCCGATTTACCTAATAATATTGAGCCAAACCTTGGACCTATTGCCAGTGGTTTAGGTGAAATATTTACCTATAGCGTGCATGCAAAACCCGATGCGTTAAAAAGTGATGGTACGGCGTATAACGCCGAAGACTTACGTACTTTGCAAGACTGGGTTATTCGTCCGCAGCTTTTAAAAGTAAAAGGCGTAACCGAAATAAACAGCCAAGGTGGCTTTGAGCGCCAGTACCAAGTTGCGCCCATGCCAGAAAAGCTCATCGCTTATAAGCTAACAATCAACGATGTTATTAGTGCACTTGAGCTTAATAACAGCAATCGCGGAGCCGGTTATATAGAGCGCTTTGACGGCCAATATTTAGTGCGCTCGCCTGGGCAATTAAAAACATTAGCCGATATAGCAAACACCGTTATTGCTAAGCGTGATGATGCTCCTGTGCGAATTAAAGACGTGGCAAATGTGTATTTAGGAAAAGAGCTAAGAACTGGCGCGGCTACTTATAATGGCGAGGAAACCGTATTAGGCACGGCGATGATGCTAATTGGTGAAAATAGCCGTGTGGTTGCCAAAGCCATGGCTGATAAGCTTATGCAAGTACAAAAAAGTTTACCTGCAGGGGTTATTATTGAGCCTGTTTATGACCGCACCAATCTGGTTGATAAAACCATCGCCACAGTACAAAAAAACCTGTTTGAAGGTGCGGTATTGGTCATCGTCATTCTGTTGTTATTGCTTGGGAATATCACTGGTGCGCTTATTACCGCCATGGTTATTCCGCTGAGTATGCTATTTGCTATTACAGGCATGGTGGGCAATCGAGTCTCGGGTAACTTAATGAGCTTAGGTGCAATCGATTTTGGATTAATTGTTGATGGCGCGGTGATTGTGGTTGAAAACTGCCTTCGTCAATTAGGGATGGCTCAACATAAACATGGTCGCTTACTTACGCTCAGTGAGCGTTTAGAGGTTGTAACTTCAGCCACCAAAGAAGTGTTTAGCCCCGCAGTATTTGGTATTTTAATTATTATGTTGGTGTATTTACCGCTATTTGCGCTCAGTGGTGTTGAGGGCAAAATGTTTCAGCCTATGGCGTTTACCGTGGTTGCCGCGTTAATAGGTGCACTTATTTTTGCTGTCACCTTTGTGCCAGCGGCTATTGCCGTATTTGTGCGTGGTAAAGTAGATGAAAGCGAAAACGCAGTAATGCGTGGCGTTAAAAAAATCTACAAGCCACTGCTTAGCTTATCGCTTAAATTACCGTGGCTGATGGTGAGTATTGCCACTGTTTTGGTATTAGTGCTTGGCTTTAAAGTTAAAAATATGGGCGCCGAATTCTTACCGCAGCTAGATGAAGGTGACATTGCAATGCATGCGTTGCGTATTACTGGCACCGGTATCGAACAATCGGTGCAAATGCAAAAGCAGTTGGAGCAGGCTTTATTAGAGCAACCTGAAATTGCAAACGTATTTTCAAAGATTGGCACCGCGGATGTCGCCAGCGATCCTATGCCACCTAATGTTGCCGACACTTTTTTAATGTTAAAGCCGCGTGAGCAATGGCCAGATCCGTCACTAAGTAAAGACGCGTTAGTGCAGCAAATTCGTCATCGTGTGAATGAGGTACCGGGTAATAACTATGAATTTACCCAGCCTATAGAAATGCGCTTTAACGAGTTAATTGCCGGTGTGCGTGCCGATGTAGCGCTGCGTATTTACGGTGATGATTTAGCCATACTTAAACAGTTTGGCGAAAAAGCCACTGGTTTAATGCGAAATATTACCGGTGCTACTGATGTACGTTTAGAGCAAATGGAGGGCTTGCCTACACTTTCTGTTACCCCAATGCGAGACCATATGGCGCTACTAGGATTGACTGTAAACGACATTCAACAAACTCTTGCCGCTGCTGTTGGTGGGGTGCAAACAGGGCTAATTTATGAGGGTGATAAGCGCTTTTCGTTATTAGTACGCTTAGATAAGCGTTGGTCTGATGATGTCTCTGTGCTTGCGCGTTTACCTATTGCGTTACCTAAAAGTAGTAACCTTGAGCTTGCATTTGTACCGCTTGGAGAAGTGGCTACAATCAGTATTGAAAAAGGCCCTAATCAAATAAATCGCGAAAGCGGCAAGCGCAATGTGGTAGTAACAGCGAATGTAACAGGACGCGATTTAGCCAGCTTTGTAAGAGATGCCCAAGCGACTATGAACGCACAACTTAACCTACCCAGCGGTTATTGGCTTGAATACGGCGGTACGTTTGAGCAATTACAATCGGCGAGTAAACGGTTGTCGTTGGTAGTGCCTGTTACTTTATTGCTTATTTTTGGCTTACTTTATAGTGCTTTTGGATCGCTGCGTGATTCACTGATTATATTCAGTGGCGTACCACTGGCACTAACTGGTGGGGTATTGGCATTATTGCTACGAGATATGCCGCTTTCTATTTCAGCGGGTGTGGGGTTTATTGCTCTAAGTGGGGTTGCGGTATTAAATGGTGTGGTGATGCTGTCGTTTATTAAGCAGTTACGAAATGAGGGATTAAGCTTATACCATGCAATACATAGTGGGGCATTACAGCGACTACGCCCAGTGCTAATGACCGCGCTTGTGGCTAGTTTAGGCTTTATACCTATGGCGCTAAATACCGGTACCGGCGCTGAAATACAACGGCCTTTGGCAACCGTGGTGGTAGGTGGAATTATGTCATCCACTTTGCTCACATTGTTAATTTTACCAGCACTTTATAAATTAGTGCATGCAAAATTTAAAAAGCTGCAAACAGCTTAGCTAATTACTAATTAGGTAATAACGTAAAAAGCAGCTGAAGTGTCAGCTGCTTTTTTGTTAAGTAAGGAGTTGCTTAGTTATATTGAAATAGGCTATCCCAGCGCTCATCTAATATGGCTTTTGCGCGCTCTAGATTTACCGCGTTATATAGGGTGTTTGTGCAAGTTACTAAATGCATACGTTCAAGCTTTTCAAGCGCGTCGCTAATTTCAAAATCTAGCTCGCATTGGTACTTGCTTTTAAACCACGTCTCTATCTGCTCATCAAGTGCGTGAGCACTTAAGCCATTTTTAGATTTTAGTAAAAATGAATAAGCGAGTAGGGCTTCTTTAATGTCTTCTTCTTCGGCGGCGTCTATTAGTGTATGGAAAACACCCGCATTGTTATCAAGGTTTTTAAAGTAAAGATTATCGCTCAGTGCTTTCATAAATTTAATTTTGCGGTTTTTAAATTTACTCCACTCTTTAAACACAAAACTGCCAAATACTCCAATACCAATGGCTAACGTAATAAAGTGCTGCTGAGTCATGGTAACGGCTTCATCTCTAAACCCTCCCCAAAATGCAAACAAAGCAAACAATAAAAGTAATGAGGCGCCCAGTTTGGTAACTAACACCACAGCACCGCCAATAAGTGCAGATGAGCCAATAATAATTTTATCAATCGGGCGCATCCGCACTTCGCTATTCGGAAACAGCATTTCTAAGTCAGCTTTTGGCACATTTTGAAATAGTTTTACTATGGTCGAACTTGGCTCAAACCCCATAGGTAGTTTATTTTTTGATTCAAAATAGGCTTTATCTTTAAAGCGAATAAATACCGCTACGCGGTCGTAGTTGGTAAAGTGCAGTGGCTTTTTACGTAACCCCCAAAAGCTGGTTATGGTTTCGGTGAGTTGCGACTCGCCCCTGCGATAAAAAACCACTTCTTCAAAGTCGTCAAACTCTACCTCAAGGCGAACTTTAAAAAGCGATTCTTCGTTGAGTGCATCTTGTAGGTCTTGATGGGTGATCACTTCAAAATTAGCCGCGTTTAATACGTTGGCGAAATCTATAGCAAAATCGCGTTGGCACTGGGCTTTTTGTTCATCAGTCACGCTGTTTATCAAACGAGTATCGCTATTTGGATCAAAAGGCGCGTAATTATTTTTTAATGACTCAAGTGTGCCATGGTACTGAAAGTGAATTAAGCTAGCTAAAAGTTCACAAAGCTGCTTAAAAGAAGTTTGTTGGTCTTTAGCAAGCTCTTTGGCGCACATTGTAATGATGTCGTGTTTTCTAAAGGGAATGTAGCGAGCAGTTTGCATATGGTGAAAATTTTAAAAGTATAATGATATATAAAGATAATAAAGCAGTCTTTTACTGATTACTATGTTGACTGTATTTCTTCAGGCAGCATTAACCTTATTATAAGATGATTTAATCACTTACATAATTGCTAACAGGACGTTTATGGCTATACAAAAAAAGCTCAAGAAAAAAACACGTCAGTTTATTGAGTCTAAAAACATGCTGGGTGGTATTACTATCGCCTCATTTTTAGAATCCACCATAGTGCCCATTCCACTCGAGGCGGTGCTGGTACCGCTAATGCAAGCAAGGCGGGAAAAGCTTTGGCAAATTGCCCTTATGGCCACAATCGGCTGTGTTATTGGGGCGTTGTTTGGTTATGCGTTGGGTTATTATTTATTTGATGTAGTGGGCGATTGGATCATTAATACCTTTTCTAGTCCTGAACAGTTTGAAAACGTTAAGCAAAAAATGCAGACACAAGGTTTTTGGTTTGTATTAAGCTTAGGTATTGTGCCTATTCCGTTTCAAATTGCGATGCTAGCCGCTGGTGCAACTAAGTATTCGCTGGCACTGTTTTTAGTGGCATCTGCGATTGCCCGCTCTATACGCTATTTTGGGTTAGCGTTAGTGGTATATTATGCAGGTAATCAAGCTGAGCGACTTATCAGTAAACATAAAACTAAAACTATGATTGGATTAACTATTTTAATTGCTATTGGCTGGATAATTAGTACGCAAATATAAATAAAGCAGTTTAAGTTTATGGTATAGTTTTTAGTAACAATAATAAATTTAAATACAGCCCATGATGAATCCGGAAAAAGTGAGTTTAAAGTTAAGCCATTTTGTTAAAATTACCAGATTAAATAAGCTGTTAATTTTGATGACGCTGGCGTTTATTATTGCTTTCTCAATTTTTTCGTTGATGTACTTTCCCCCATTAGACATAACCCAAAACCTCTATGGCTTTACCACTGATTTTATTAATTTAGTGGTGATTTTTGCTATTTTTTTTGTAGTGCAATGTTCACGGTTAGCTAAAAAAGCGTATTTATATGTCAGTATCGGTTTAATGCTATGGATTGTAGGCTCTACTGCCGATGTGCTCGATGAAGTGATACGTCAGCCTTTTTGGATAAGTAATTACGTAGAAGACTTATGTCGCACATTAGGTATGCTAATTACCGCTTATGGTTTATTTAAAACCATGCACTTTATGCAGCGAATGCATACCCGCTTGGCGCAAGAATTTATTATGGATGATTTAACGAAAGTGTATAACCGTCGCTGCTTTTATCAGCATGTGAAGGGGGTTGTTAATAATCCTTACACTGTTTTAATTATAGATCTCGACCACTTTAAACGTATTAATGATGATTATGGCCACGATGTGGGCGATAAGGTGCTTAAACAGTTTGCTGATAAAGTGAATCGTCTTTTTAAAGATGAAAATATTTTTGCTCGCATAGGGGGGGAGGAATTCGCCGCTTACCTGCCTAGTTATGAGCTTGATGAAGTACTTAACTTCTCGCAGACTATCCTAGAGACTGCTCGCACTATTACAGTACAAAATCAGCGTTCTTTAACGGTCAGTATCGGTATTGCACATCGTACAAGCGACCAGACCTTTGATAATGTGATGAAACGTGCTGATCAAGCATTATACCGCGCTAAAAAAGCAGGCCGTGATCGCCTTGAGTTTGCTTAAACATCGTAATTTTATGAAATAGACTTTGCTTGTGCTATTTTTGGGAACTCTTGTTGCGAGATAAAAAGGAATTGTATGGATGAGTTAATCGGATTAGCAATTATTATATCTATTGTTATTGTTGCAGGGGCCATATGTGGGTTAGTAGCCTTAGTGCAATTGAACTCCCTTAAACAAGAGGTTGCCGCATTAAAACTAAAACTATTTCAGTTTGAGTTAAACGCAAATGCAGCAATAAATGAAAAATCTCCCGCTGATCCTCAAATAGATAATGTAAAACCTCTACACAGCTCAGATATTCCAGCCGCTGTTTATAAGCCAACCAGCATTAAAGCTACATCAGCTCGTAAAACTATAACTAAAAAACCATCGAGTATTGAACTGCTCTTTAAGCAGTTAGGTGCAGGCTTTGAGCAAAATTGGATGACCTGGATTGGTGCTATTGCTTTGGCTTTAGGTGGCGTATTTTTAGCAAAATACAGTTTAGAGGCTGGGCTACTTTCACCTGCAATGAGGCTCAGTGCCGGTGGATTATTTGGCATTGGCTTAATCGCCGCAGCGTATTATTTACATTATAAACGTATCGTTTTTGAAGGCTTTAATAATTACATTCCTGCAGCCCTAGCTAGTGGCGGCTTTATGACTTGCTTTGCCTTAATGTTTTTGGCCTATAACAGCTTTAGCATGCTAAGTGCTGAGTGGGCATTTATTGGCTTAGCAGTGATTGCTTTGTGCGCCAGTGCAATGGCGATTAAGTTAGGTCCTTTACTTGCTGTAATTGGCATTATAGGCGCATATAGTGTCCCTGTTTGGGTGAATACGGGCAGCGGGCAGTTATTTTCTTTGCTTATTTATGTTGCCCTTGTGAGTGTTGCTGCGACAGTAGTGGCACATAAAGTAAAGCGCGTTTGGCTGTGGTATTTATTATGGGCAGGGCATATTGGTTGGTACTTGGTTGGACTCACTTTATTTAACTACGACACAGTGTGGTTAATAGGTGCTTTTGCGTTATTAAGTATTTTAGGGTTAATCGCTATTGCACGCTTAGGATTAACCTTCAACACCCTTGAAGCACGCCCGCACAGCTTTAAACGATTAGTGAATTTATTTCCAGATCACGGGTTATTACTGGCCTTTATGGCGCCTTTAATGATTGCCATGTTGTTGAGTGTGTTTAATTTACAGTGGCAAGTAGTGGCATTGTTAAGCATCGCTTTACTTCTATTTTTAGTGCTAAAAAATAGTCGTTGGGATGCATGGCAAGGAGTCTCTTTAATGATTGCGCTGTTATTAGTGATCAGTGCTAAACAAACTTATACCTTTGATGATGCGTTATTTATTTTTAAAAACGAATACGGGCTTGGCTTATTACTTGCTCTGGGGTTAAGTGGCTATGGACTCTATTTTGGTAATAAATACCCAAAACGATTAGCTTTTCATTTGCTTGCTTCATTAAGCGTGTTTGCATTAGTTGGCACTTTGTATGCGATGATCCCAAATACGGCTTTAGCAACCGCTTATCCACTTTGGGCGGTATTGTTATGTTTAATGAGTGCGGTGTTAATTAAATTTACGCAAAATAATACAACCTTATGGCAGCGTTTTAGTTATTGGGTGGGAGCAAACGCCAATATCACTTTAGCAATTACTATGTTACTCAGCGATAGCGGCCTTACTATTGCACTGGCTATTCAAGTATTACTGCTGAGCTTATTAATAAAAAAATACAGTGTGGCTATGCCACACTGGCCAATAAAAGCCCTTGTGGCGGCATTACTTTTACGCCTTACCTTATCGCCGTGGACGCCTAGTTATGATGATCTAACTATCTTTGATTTGCATTGGAGCTTAGTTGTTTACCCGCTGTGTATTGGGTTATTTTTTGCAGCGGCTAAATGTTTTAATACCTCACAACTAAAAATATGGTTAGAGGGGGCGGCACTGCATTGTTTAGCGTTATTTGTGACAACCGAAACCAGTTATCAACTGGTAGGGCACTACCCACAGCTTTTTTCTTTAAGTTTTTATGAGCAAGTTTTGCTCAGCTGTAACTTGCTTGCTTTAGGCTGCGTTTATTTATATCGCGCGCAAAGTGCAGGGCAGCTGGGTAAGTTATACCGCACTGCAGGTTTGATTTTATCAGCGTTAGCTGGCTTATTATTAATCAATACAACGTTGGATGATAATCCGTTATTAATGCGTCTTTATGTTGGTGAAACGCCAATATTTAACTGGCTGCTTTTAATCTGGTTCGTCCCGAGCCTGCTGGCGTTATGGTTAGCGAGTTTAGTTAAATCGTTAAATGCTAAATTGAGTCAAATTACACTCGGTGTGTCTGGTTTATTAGCCCTGTTAGCTATCAACACCTTGATCCGCCAATATTGGCAAGGCGGCTTTATTTACCTTGATAAGGCAACCAGTGACGCCGAGCTATATAGCTATTCGGTTATTTGGTTATTACTTGGCGCATTGGTGGTGATCGCCGGACATTTAAAACAGCTGCGATTATTACAAAATGTTGGTTTGGGGGTTCTTGGTGCAGTAATTGTTAAAGTATTTTTAATTGATATGGCTAATTTAACTGGGCTTTTAAAGGCATTATCGTTTATTGGCTTAGGGCTTTCGTTAGTCGGGCTTAGTTGGTTGTTCCAAAAACTAAGAAAGCGTAATTATAGCAATTAAGCATAGCTTTAAGCCCAGTACTTTACTGGGCTTAAGCGTTTATTGGTGGTTAAGTACTATGATTAAGCAGGGCCTTAAGTTTACCTGGTTTTACTGGTTTACTTAGGTAATGAATATTTTCAGCTTTGGTTGTTTGTTTTAGCTCGGTGTCACGCACCGCGGTAATTAAAATTGCCGGAATGTCGCTTTGCCAAGTCTCTCGCAGTGTTTTAATTAAAGTAATGCCATCCCAATCATTACTTAATTGATAATCCATTAAAATAACATCGGGCGCTGCATGCGCTTTAGCATACGCTAACACAGCATCAACTTTGTCGAATAAGGTGTAATTTGCCCGCCATTTTTTCAATAAGCTGGCCATCGCGGCTAAGTTTTCAGGATCGTCGTCAACGGCAATAATATTAATCGCAGCGCGGTTGTCTACGATATTTTGATTTGTTTGTTTTTGTTGCACTAATTGCGCATCACCATAAGGCACTTCTATACTAAATCGACTGCCTTTATTAGGTAAAGAAACCACATCAATCGGCAGGCTCAGTAAATCAGCCATACGTTTAACTACCCCTAGACCAAGGCCTACGCCTTTATTGTCGCCCGCTTCAATTCGGTAAAAGTCGTTAAATATTTTTGCCTGTTCAATATCGCTAATGCCTTGGCCTGTATCCCATACTTCTATGCGTAAACTGTGTTTACGATTTCTGCAGGCAATTAGCACTTGGCCATTTTCGGTGTATTTAATCGCATTAGACAGCAAGTTTTGTAGTATTCGGCGCAAGTAGGTAATGTCACTATGCACTATTTGCTTATTTGAGCGCACTGTAAATGACAGTCCTTTATCGCTTGATAAAATGGCATATTCACTTTTGAGAGGATCTAAAATATCGTCAATACAAAAGTGACGTGGGCTTGGGGTCATTGCGCCTTGTTCTAATTTTGCAATTTCGAGTAAGGCCGACATTAAATGCACAGTTGAATCTAAACTGTCGCCAAGCTTATTAAAATTATTTTTATTCGTGGTGTCTAGTTGTGTTTCATCAATCGCGGCAAGGTATAAACGTGCAGCATTTAATGGCTGTAAAATATCGTGACTGGCCAATGCTAAAAAGCGAGTTTTACTATCATTAGCTTGTTCTGCCTCGCGCTTGGCTAAAGTAAGTGCTTGCTCTGTTTGTACGCGGCTATCTATTTGTGCTTGTAGATTACTATTAATCGTTTGTACTTCTTGGGTGCGGGCTTCAATACGGTTTTCTAAGTCCATATTAATTTCTTCTAGCGCATTTTGAGTACTAATGTGAGTAGTAATATCAGAAAAACTGGTTACAAATCCGCCATCAGGAAGTGGGTTACCAATCATTTCATACACTTGGCCGTTTCGACGATGGCGAATAAAGTGATGTGAACTACCATTTTTTAAATGCTGAACTCGCTTATCAACATGACGGTCAATTTCACCTGGGCCACATTCACCGCGCTCTGCGTTATACCGGATTATTTCCTCAATAGGTTGGCCAACTTGTAAAAAGCCCTCGGGGTAGTTAAACATTTCACTGTAGCGCTTATTCCAAGCCACGAGGTTAAGGTCTTTATCTACAACGGATAGGCCATGGCTTAAGTTCTCTAACGAGGTAAACAGCAAGTTTTGATTAAACTGCAGTGCTTGTGTGGTTTCATCAAAAAAGTTTACCACCTCTTCAAACGCCATGCGTTTGCCCGACGATACGGTATGAATAAGCGCTTGCGCCGACGAGGCACCTAATACCCCAGTAAGTGCACGTTCGCAGTAAGCAATAAAGTCAGCGCGAGGGTGAGCATTGTTGTCGTTTAAGTCGTGATGAAGCGCATAGTGTGATAATACTTGCTGGCTACGTTGAATGCCTAAAAAGGTCTGTAGCAGTATTTTGAAGTCGTATACCGTGGCTTTTACATTTTTATTTAATCGGCGCGATAAAATAGCCTGATCTTTTGGATTAACAAAAGCAGCCGCTTGAATTTTATCGATTAAGCGCTCTTCAGCCCCTAGCGAAAAACTAATGTAACAGCCAATATTGGCGAACAACGCGATAAGTGTACCGCGTGTAATTAGGGTTTGTTGTAACTCACTGTCTAGTGGGTTGGGGGCATCTAAAATAGGCAGCATTAAAAACAGCACCCAACATATCACGCCGGCGAGTAGTCCTGCATAGACACCATAGGCATGGCCTTTTCGCCAATATAAGCCACCCACAATGGCAGGCAATAGCTGCGATACCAATGAAAAAGCAACCAATCCCATACTAGCCAGTGCACTGCCATTACCAAACCATTGCTGATAGAAGTAAGCTAAAATAAGCACCCCAGCAATGGTAAATCGACGCACCAGTAAAATACGAGACTTATAGCTGCTGGTAATTAAGTTACGTTTAAATTTACGACGTAACATTAACGGCAGTACCACATCATTTGAGATCATGGTACTTAACGTAAGCGTGGCTACAACAATCATGGCTGTAGCTGCTGAAAGCCCTCCAATAAACACAAACGTAGTTAAAAAAGCATTATCGTGCAACATAGGCAGTGCCAGTACAAAGCTGTCTGGTGATAAGCTGCGGCCTATTTCGGGGTGAATCGCAGCGGTGGCAATAGGTAAAATCATTGCTGCTGTTAATAGTAAATACAGCGGAAAGGCCCAACGCGCAGTGAATAAATGGCGCTTATCTTGGTTATCGACCACGGTTACATGAAATTGGCGTGGCAAACAAATAATAGCCGCTGCTGCCATAAGTGACTGGCCGATAAAATTAAAACTAAAAAAGTCAAAGTGTGTCCAATACATCCAAATAGACTCGGCGACTTGGCTAGAGCTCTCTGTAGGTAAATTAAATAAGCTGTATATCGCAAGCCCAGCAACGGCGGCTAAGGCAAACAGTTTAACTAAAGATTCAAACGCTACAGCGAGCATTAAACCTGAACGGTATTCGGTTACATCAACTTTGCGCGTACCAAAAAATATAGCAAATAACGCCATCATTAACGTGGCCGATAGCGCCAAAATATCCCCTGATATCTGATTGCTGTTTTGTAGGAGTAAAAAGCTAGAGCTGAGTGCTTTTAATTGCAATGCAATGTACGGAATGGTGGCCAATAAGGCGATTATTGTCACCATAATGGCGGTGGTTTGACGCTTACCATAGCGGGCTGAAATAAAGTCGGCAATAGTGGTGATATTTTGTTTTTTACTCACCAGTACCAGTTTACGTAAAAAGCCTTGACCGAAAAAAAACAATAAAGCGGGGCCTAACAATATAGGTAAAAAACTCCAGCTACTGGTCGCTGCTGTGCCTACTGAGCCGTAGTAAGTCCATGAAGTGCAATAAATACCTAGTGCAAATGAATACACAAACGGGTGATGACTAATACGCTTGGCAAGTGGCGTGGTTTTATCCCCCCAATTAGCCAGCCAAAACAGCACGCCTATGTAACCAAAGGCAACAATGAGTAGTACAGCCGTCATGTTTATTTAACCTTGTAGAATATTTTTATAATTTGCCATAACTATACCCAAACTATTTCAAGATGCGAGCGTCAGTTGGCATTTGAGGCCGTTTGGTTATTTACAATACCTGGCAGTGGATTAAGTTAGGGGTATACATTTTATTTATATTATCTATAAATAACATAACCATTTGATTTTTAAAGTTTTATTTTAAATTGGTTGTTTGGTTAGACTAATGTCTTATTCCCACGCTTTACTCAAAAATTGGCGTAAACATCTCGCAAAAAAATTAATTAACTTACTGAAATTAAAGTAGTTCACTTATTGTTTACTAATTAAACGCCTATAGTTTACAAAAACGTTAACACATTGTTACGACCATTGTCGCAATTCAATATTTGAGTAGCGTTGCTAAATTGATTAACGAATATAAAAAACCACCCATCGTAATCTTGCGATGTTTAAAGGGGAAAATAAAAATGGCTTTTAAAAATGAAGAACAAGCAAAAGCTTATTGGGCAGAAAACATTTCATTACTGTTTAAGTTATTAGCGGTATGGTTTGTGGTCTCTTTTGGCTTTGGCATATTACTTGTAGATGTACTAAATGAAGTACGTTTTTTTGGGTTTAAACTTGGCTTCTGGTTCGCCCAGCAAGGCGCGATTTATACCTTTGTAGCTTTGATTTTTGTGTACGTTTTCAAAATGAATACGTTAGATAAAAAATATGGCGTAGACGAATAGGAGCTAAGCAATGGATGTTCAAATACTCACTTTTATAATCGTCGGTTTAAGCTTTGCGCTTTATATCGGCATTGCAATCTGGGCTCGTGCAGGGTCAACAAATGAATTCTATGTTGCCGGTGGTGGTGTACCTCCACTAGCCAATGGTATGGCAACTGCTGCGGATTGGATGAGTGCTGCGTCATTTATTTCAATGGCAGGTATTATTTCGTTTGCTGGCTATGACGGTAGTGTTTACTTAATGGGGTGGACGGGTGGTTATGTACTACTGGCCATGTGTTTAGCGCCTTACTTACGTAAATTCGGCAAGTTTACTGTTCCAGACTTTATCGGGGATCGTTACTACTCACGTACTGCGCGTTTAGTGGCTATTTTATGTGCCATCTTTATTTGTTTTACTTACATTGCGGGTCAAATGCGTGGTGTGGGTGTGGTGTTCTCTCGTTTCTTAGAAGTTGAAATTGAAACCGGCGTTTACATCGGCATGATTATTGTTTTCTTTTATGCTGTACTTGGTGGCATGAAAGGCATTACTTACACGCAAGTTGCGCAGTACTGTGTACTGGTATTTGCTTATTTGGTACCGGCTATTTTCATCTCGATGATGGCAACCGGTCACTTTTTCCCACAAACAGGGTTTGGTGCCACGCTAAGTGATGGTTCAGGCATGTATGTATTGGATAAATTAGATGGTTTAAGTGCTGAGTTGGGCTTTGGTCAATACACTGAAGGCTCGAAGAGCATGATTGATGTATTTGCAATCACAGGTGCTCTTATGGTCGGTACTGCTGGTTTACCACATGTAATTGTTCGCTTTTTCACTGTTCCTCGCGTAAAGGACACACGTATTTCAGCGGCGTGGACACTGGTATTTATTGCTATTGTTTACACAACAGCACCCGCAGTAGCTTCGTTTGCCCGTGTAAACATGATTGACACCATTAATGGTAAAGACGGTAGCGGCACAGCGTATGCAGATGCACCAGCTTGGATTAAAAACTGGGAACGTACAGGCCTAATTACCTTTAATGATAAAAATGGTGACGGCAAAATGTTTTACACATCAGGTAAAATCACTGACCCTAATAGCGCGAACGAAGTAAACGTTGACCGCGATATTATGGTACTAGCGAACCCTGAAATTGCCGACTTACCAGCATGGGTTATTGCACTCGTTGCTGCTGGTGGTATTGCCGCGGCACTATCGACTACAGCGGGCTTACTATTGGTTATTTCAACCTCAGTATCGCACGATTTGCTAAAACGGACACTCAAACCGGATATAACCGACAAGCAAGAATTACTTGCAGCGAGGTTAGCAGCGATGATTGCTATTGTAATATCCGCCTACTTTGGGATTAACCCGCCAGGATTTGTGGCCTCGGTTGTTGCCTTTGCCTTCGGCTTAGCGGCAGCGAGCTTCTTCCCTGCAATTATTATGGGTATTTTCTCTAAATCAATGAATAAACATGGTGCAATTGCAGGCATGGTAACGGGTATCACCTTTACTGCTGCATACATCATCTATTTCAAGTTTGTGAGCCCAGAGCTTAATAGCCCAGAAAATTGGTTCTTAGGTATTTCACCTGAAGGGATTGGTTTAGTAGGTATGATCATTAACTTTGCAGTAGCTGCAGTTGTAATGAAAATGACTCAACCAACACCAATTGAAATCCAAGAAATGGTGGAAGGCATTCGTAATCCTAAAGGGTCTAGTGAAGCGCATGCTCACTAATCCATATAGCTAATGATATAACGCATCAAAGCCCGACTTAAGTCGGGCTTTTTATTTGTTTAAATAATGACTACATTAAATAATCGCTATATTAGATAACCATATTTCAGGTTAAGTCGCTTTTTTATTGAGGATGATTTATGAGTAATGAGCAACAGGAAGTCGCGCAGTTTATTAACAAGCAAGCGCCATTTTCAATGTTACAAGACAGCGCCTGCAGTTATTTTGTAAACCATCTGGATAGTATTTATTTGACCCGAGAAAACCAAACGCAATGGCTTAACAGTGAACAGCCTAAGTTATTTTTAATCCGCTCTGGGTTATACGATTTAGTCGATGCCAAAGGCGATACGGTAACGCGTTTAACTCAAGGTGATTACTTTGGTTACCCCTCTTTATTAACGGGAGATGCAATACAAAATAGCTTAGAAGTACAAAAAGAGGGCATAGTGTATATGCTCGACCAAACGCATTTTGATTATTTACGCCGAGAATATAAAGCCTTTGAGCAATATTTTGTCCGTGCACATGCAAATCGATTACTGTCATCGCATTATAAGAGCAACAACGACAGCTGGTCTGAGCGTAAAATATCAGAGATTATGACTCGCAAAGCGATAACGCTGCCCCCCGATGCCAGCATCCGTCATAGTGCTAAAAAAATGCAAGAGCATGGGGTTTCTTCAATAATGATCACCGAAAACTCGCACCTTGTTGGGGTGGTTACTGACCGTGATTTACGTAATCGAGTGCTTGCTGATGAGGTGGACCCCGCGCAAGCTATCAATAGTATTATGACCAATAAGCCTAAGTTTATATTTGAAAATAATCGTGTGTTTTCAGCGCTACACTTAATGCTTAAGCATAATATTCATCATTTACCTGTGCTTGATGAAAATCATAAACCGCTAGGTATGATCACTAGTACAGACTTACTACGCCAACAAAAAAGCGACCCTGTCCAGCTCATTGGCCGTATTTATAAAGCGCATAATGTCGCTGATTTAAAGCGTTACGCTAAAGAAATTCCTGAGTTATTAAAGGGGTTTTCTAATAATATTGATGATATTTCACTGATTGGAAAACTACTCAGCGGTTTAACTGATGCGCTAACCTCGCGGCTAATATTTTTATTTCAACAACAACATGGTGTTGCACCTACGAGCTTTAGCTTTATTTGTTTTGGCTCTCAGGCGCGCGAAGAGCAAACACTGCATTCTGATCAAGATAATGGCTTGTTATTACCCGATGGTCTAAACGATGAGCAGCACGCGTACTTTAAACAAATGGGTGAATTTGTATGTGAAAACTTAGTTGAATGCGGTATTCGTCGTTGCCCTGGTAACATTATGGCCAGCAGTGATGCGTGTCGAATGAGTGTCAGTGATTGGCGGGCGAAGTTTTTAAAGTGGATCACCAGCCCCACACCCCAGGCAATGCTCAACTGTAAAATATTTTTTGATCTGCGTTTTATTGAAGGATCAACCACGCTTTATAGCCAGTTTTGTGAAGAGTTAACTCATATTTCTCGCAACGATCTTTTTTATGCGGCAATGGCCAGCGATGTGAATACCAACAGCGCGCCGATTGGTTTATTCAATAACTTTAAAACCGAAAAAACAGAGCAACACCACAAGTACATCGATCTTAAAAAGCGCGGGGTGGTGATCATTAACGATCTGGCAAGGTTGTATGCATTAAAAGTAGGCATCCGTCGTGCTAACACCCAAGAGCGATTAGACGCCTTATTAAAGTATTCATTGTTAAGCAAAGAAGATATTTATAATTTAAAAGATTGTTGGCGATTTTTAACTCAGCTTCGGCTGCGCACACAAATAAACGAAGAGGGGTTACCCAGCAATTGTATAAACCCAGATAAGCTCAATTCGTTAGAGCGTCATCAGCTTAAAGAAGCTTTTTACCTAGTAAAACAAGCGCAGCAAGGCGCGGCGTTTAAATTTTCGCGTGGGAGTTTGTAACAACAATGGTTAAGCAGCTTATTACTCGTTATTTAAAGCGCCGTCATTTGCTCGTGCAAAGTGCTTTAAAGCAACGTTATTTAGTAATTGATTTGGAATTAACAGGGCTTGCTCCTAAACAACATGAAATTGTCTCGGTTGCTTGGGTACTGATTGATAACGAATGTATCAAAAACAGTCAGTCGCAGCATTTGGTTAATAAAGAGGTGAAAAGTTTAGAGCAGAGCCCCGTTTTTCATGGCATTAGTACTGACTCGGTGGCACAAGGGCAAAGTCTACAAAGCATTTTAACGTCTTTAAGCGCTCACTTTAGTGACTGTATTTTAGTATTTCATAATGCCATGCTCGATTGGGGTTTTTTAAAGTTAGCACTAAAAAATGCAGGGATCACCCAGCGCCCCAAGTTGATTATCGACACCTTACAAATAGAAAAAAAGCGTCTGCTAAAACATAGCTCAGATATAAAATTAGACGATTTAACTCTTAATGAATGTCGTAAACGCTACGGCTTACCAAGCTATCATTGTCATCACGCCCTTACCGATGCACAAGCTACTGCTGAGTTGTTATTAGCCCAATGCCATCAGATAAGCGCCGGTAAGGAGCTCAAAGTAGGCGAGTTAACGTAAGTTGGGCAGAGCGAAGCGAAACCCAACCTATAAAGAATACATAAATACTAGATTACTGAGGCAGTTTACTTTTGTTTTTATTTGTATAACTATGGGAACGTGTGATTTATTATGAATTCAAGGAACGAATATGAAACTTATCATCGCTATTTTTATTACCTTATTCCCTCTTATTACTTTTGCTCATTCAAGCGTGCCAGCTAATCGTCACATTGCAGTGCAGGGGTCAGCTGAGGTATTTGTTGAGCCTGATATGGCTCAAATTATATTTGAAGTAAAAAGCACTGAAGCTACATTCCTTGAGGCTAAACGTGAGCTTGATGACCGGATTAGCTTGCTACTTGAACAATCAGACAAATACGGTTTTGACCAAAACGATGTTTATATATCGGGTTTAAAAAGCAAGGTATACACTATGATTGGTACAGAATCTGGGACTGTTTCAGGCGATAAGTATTTAGCCCTGAAAACAGTTAAAGTCACATTAAAAGATATTAAAAAAGTCGATGAATTTATTAATTTTGCTCAAAGCTTAAAAATAGACAATATCGAAAAAATTAATGGTTTATCCTCTAAAGTTAATCAGTTAAAGGCAGAAGCAACACAATTAGCAATCGATAACGCAAAAGCGAAGGGAAATAAGCTCGCTCAAGCTTTTGGCGCTGAACTTGGCAACGTTTACAGTATCAGTGCAAATTCCGGCAGCTCAGATTACGATTATGACGCGGGCGGTGTTAAGCACATTATTTTATCTAGCGATAGAAATAGCGTGGTTGCTAGTAATAACGAGAATCCATTTATGCAGCAGCAATATTTAGGCGCAACAATAAGCGTTAAAGCATCAATAAAGGTGGTGTTTGATTTAAAACTAAAATAGCAAACAGTGCAAATACCCACTAGCAGGACTAAAAGTAAAAGTGCAGTGTGTGTTGATTATGACGTTAATTTAAAGTTTCTAATGCTTGGCTCTTATAATCACAAGCAAGGTCGATTACAATACCGCCATCTAAAAGGCGACGCTGCCTTTCTCTGTACGTAACTAGAGTGGATTTTATATTTCATGGCAATCAAACTTGCAATTAATGGTTTTGGTCGTATTGGTCGAAATATTGTCCGTGCACTATACGAATCAGGCTTAAGCGACGAGATCAAAATTGTTGCAATTAACGAATTAGCCGACCCTGAAGCTATTGCCCATTTATTAAAATACGACACCTCTCATGGTCGTTTTGCTTTTCCAGTTAAACTAGGTGAAGACACCATTAGCGTAGCTGATGACACTATTGCGTTATTTTGTGAACAAAATCCAGTTGAATTACCGTGGCAAACGTTAGATGTTGACGTGGTGCTTGAATGTACGGGGGTTTACCACTCACGTGAGCACGCACAGTTACATATTGCCGCAGGCGCTAAAAAAGTGTTGTTTTCACATCCTGCGGATAATGATGTTGATGCCACTATTGTTTACGGTATTAATGACGATGAGCTTAAAAGCGAGCATACTATTGTCTCTAATGGCTCGTGTACCACCAACTGCGTTGTTCCTGTTATTAAAGTACTCGATGATGCCTTTGGCATTGAATCAGGTGCTATTACGACTATTCATGCGTCAATGAACGATCAGCAAGTAATTGATGCGTATCATCATGATTTACGCCGTACGCGTGCCGCCAGCCAGTCTATTATTCCTGTAGATACAAAATTAGCTCGTGGTATAGATCGTATTTTACCCAAATTTAAAGGTCGCTTTGAGGCCATTGCGGTCCGTGTACCGACCATTAATGTGACGGCGATGGATTTAAGTGTCACGGTTAATGCAGATGTAGATTTAAGTGCGGTTAATAATGCCCTTAAAGCACAAGCTAAAGACCGCCTTGAAGGTATTTTAAGTTACACCGAAGAGCCATTGGTATCAGTTGATTTTAATCATGACCCACATTCTTGTATCATAGATGGCACACAGACACGTGTTAGTCATAAACGACTGATAAAGTTATTAGTTTGGTGTGATAACGAGTGGGGATTTGCGAATCGCATGCTCGATACCGCGCGTGCTATGATGGCATTTAAGTAATATTTTAAACGTATTTGTAAGGGTCTGTTGACCTTTGCGGATTAATATTTGTTCAAACTAAGGGCAATTTAATCGCGGCGCGAGGTTTGTAACCTAGTGGGCTAAGTAAAAACCGAGCAACAAAGAGTTGATTGCCCCTAGGTAGAACCCTTTGGGCAGCGCCTGTTTGGCATTGATGCTGCGTTATCGCCTATTTATGGGGAATAACCACACCACATAGGCTCTGCCTTGCCTAAATACCAAACAGGCAGCTGCAAATTCAACCTTGAAAGGTCAACAGACCCTAGGTTTAGTATCGTTAACTAAGGAGATGTTCATGTCGGTCATTAAAATGGCAGATTTAGATTTAAACGGCAAACGCGTATTAATTCGTGAAGATTTAAATGTACCCGTTAAAGCAGGAAAAGTGACGTCAGATGCACGTATTCGCGCTGCGTTACCTACTATCAAACTAGCGTTAGAGAAAGGCGCGAAAGTGATGGTTATGTCACACCTTGGCCGTCCTACGGAAGGGCAATACGAAGAAGAGTTTTCATTGGCTCCGGTTGTCGATTACTTAAATGATGCACTTGAGCAAACAGTTCGCCTAGAAAAAGATTATCTAAACGGCGTTGATGTTGCAGATAACGAAGTCGTTGTTTTTGAAAACGTGCGTTTTAATAAAGGCGAGAAAAAAGACGACGAAACCTTATCAAAGCAACTCGCTGCATTATGTGACGTGTACGTAATGGATGCCTTTGGTACTGCGCATCGGGCACAAGCATCAACGCATGGTGTAGGTTTATTTGCTGATGTAGCGTGTGCCGGTCCATTATTATCGGCTGAACTTGAAGCGCTAGGCAAAGCGCTTGATAACCCAGCACGCCCATTAGTGGCGATTGTGGGTGGCTCTAAAGTGTCAACTAAGTTAACCGTACTTGATTCATTGTCTAAAACTGTTGACCAGCTTGTTACGGGTGGCGGTATTGCTAATACCTTTATTGCAGCTGCAGGTTACCCTGTAGGTAAGTCCCTTTTTGAGGCTGACTTAATGGACGAAGCTAATCGCTTATGTGCAGCAGCAAAAGCTAACAAGGGTGAAATTCCGGTACCGACAGATGTTGTTGTAGGTAATGAATTCTCAGAATCAGCTGTAGCAACACTTAAAGATGTAAGCGAAGTTACCAGCGACGATATGATTTTTGATATTGGTCCTGATACAGCAAACAAACTTGCAAAAATTATTGCTAATGCGGGCACCGTTGTATGGAATGGCCCAGTGGGTGTTTTTGAATTTGATCAGTTCGGTAATGGTACACGTGCCATTGCCCAAGCGATTGCTGATTCAAAAGCGTTTTCAATTGCAGGTGGTGGTGACACTTTAGCAGCAATTGACAAGTACGGCATTAGTGACAAAGTTTCGTATATTTCTACCGGTGGTGGTGCTTTCTTAGAGTTTTTAGAAGGTAAAAAACTGCCTGCAGTAGCGATGCTAGAATCACGTGCTAAGTAATACGTAAAGTATTAGCTAGCCGTTAGGCAGATGTGGAGTGTCCGCATCTGCTACACTTAACTGATAAATACCTCTCACTTTTATTTATTAGTTATTTAATTCGAATTTTAGGCATTGAGCTTTAAGGTTCGAGGTGCAGTTATTGCACCAAACTAACAAATCCGTTCAAACTAGATAGTTAAATGACTATCGATAAATTGGAGAATACCCAATGGCTTTAATCAGTATGCGACAACTTCTGGATCATGCCGCTGAGCATGGTTACGGTGTACCCGCGTTTAATGTAAATAACCAAGAGCAAATGCGCGCAATTATGGAAGCGGCTGATAAAACAAACAGCCCTGTTATTGTGCAAGGTTCTGCGGGCGCACGTGCGTATGCCGGTGCACCTTTTATTCGTCATATGATTTTAGCGGCAGTTGAAGAATGGCCACATATCCCCGTGGTTATGCATCAGGATCACGGTACATCACCGGGTGTATGTCAGCGTTCAATTCAGTTAGGTTTTTCATCAGTAATGATGGATGGCTCGTTAATGAGCGATGGCAAAACTCCGTCAAGCTACGATTACAACGTTGATGTAACACGTAAAACAGTTGAAATGGCACACGCATGTGGTGTTTCAGTTGAGGGTGAGCTAGGTGTATTAGGTTCACTTGAAACCGGTGAAGCGGGTGAAGAAGACGGCGTTGGCGCTGAGGGTAAACTTACCACAGAGCAAATGCTAACGAATCCAGAAGAAGCGGCAGATTTTGTAAATAAAACCCATGTTGATGCGCTGGCTATTGCCTGTGGTACATCACACGGTGCCTACAAATTTACGCGTCCACCAACCGACGATATTTTAGCGATTGATCGTATTAAAGAAATTCATGCGCGTATTCCAAACACGCACTTAGTAATGCATGGCTCGTCTTCTGTACCACAAGAGTGGTTAGAAGTGATTAACCAATACGGTGGCGAAATTCCTGAAACATACGGTGTGCCAGTTGAGCAAATTGTTGAAGGTATTAAATACGGTGTGCGTAAGGTAAACATTGATACTGACTTACGTTTAGCGTCTACCGGTGCGATTCGTCGTCATTTGGCAATGAACCCATCGAACTTCGACCCACGTAAGTTCTTAGCCGCTGCAACACAAGCAATGACTGACATTTGTATTGCCCGTTACGAAGCGTTTGGTACTGCGGGTCAAGCAAGTAAAATTAAGCCAATTTCATTGGATGAAATGCACCTTAAATACTTAAGCGGTGAGTTAAATCCAAAAATAAAATAATGAGCCAATAACGGCGATACTCTCGCACTCATTATAAAAAGCCAGTTGCTTACGCACTGGCTTTTTTGATCTGTGGGGGATCAGTATTTTACCTAGTTATTAATTTGGGATCACTCGATTACTAACTTGTCATATCTGGGATCATTACTTTACTAAGTGAAGGGCTTAAAGTGACGCATTTTGTACTTTTAAGTGTCGAATATCATAATAAATGGATAAAAATCACACAGTAAATCATTGGTTTAGCTTTGTTAGTGGGTAAAATAGTGATCCGAAAAGGGATCTGCTTAATAAAACTCTGATCCTTGTATTTAAGATCATAATAAACCTGATCTAAATAGGTGCCGACTTTTATTATTAAGACTAAAAATAGCTGCTAGTTAGTAATTTGATGATCCCAAGTTAATATCATAAATAGGCCTTTAATAACGACTCACTTTACTGCAAACCACTTTTTTATTTACTGCTCAAGATGATAAAAATATGACATATTCAATTTTTTGTTACTATTTTGTGTTTTTTTTAGTTTCATTTTAATTTAGACGTTACACTTTAATAAAAATGTCATACTTAGTCATAATAATGAAACCTACTCAATAGCCTAAGAGATAAATTGGAATGTCACGTAAAGTATTAGTCGTTGATGACGAAGCACCTATCAGGGAAATGTTGGTTTTTGTTTTAGAACAAAATGGCTTTCAAGCCATTGAGGCAGAAGATTATGATTCTGCAATAGCCGCAATGGTTGAACCTTATCCAGATATGGTGTTACTCGATTGGATGCTACCTGGTGGTAGTGGAATTCAAATTGCTAAAAAATTCAAACAAAATGAACACACACGCCAAATCCCTATCATTATGCTGACTGCTCGCGGCGAAGAAGAAGACAAAATACGCGGTTTAGAAGTGGGCGCTGATGATTACGTTACTAAGCCGTTTTCACCTAAAGAGTTAATGGCGCGTATTAAAGCGGTTATTCGCCGAGTAGCACCTACCTCTTTAGAAGAAGCAATTGAAGTGCATGGCCTGCGCTTGGACCCTATTTCGCATCGTGTTACCTCAGGGGGCAGTGAGCTTGATATGGGGCCAACCGAATTTAGACTGTTACACTTTTTTATGACCCATCCAGAGCGTGTTTACAGCCGTGAGCAACTGCTTGATCATGTATGGGGCACGAATGTGTATGTTGAAGACAGAACCGTAGATGTTCATATTCGTCGCTTGCGTAAAGCGATTGCTACGCTTGGACATGACCGCTTAGTACAAACGGTACGCGGAGCTGGTTATCGCTTTTCGAGTAAACTATAGTGTGCTTACAATTAAGCTTACTTAGTTAAGTAGCAATCTATTAACCTAGTTCAGTCAACTTGTCTGCTAGCGTTTATAAGGTAAAGAGCGTGTATGTATCGAGTTATTAACAAGCAGGCGCTAACAAAGCGGCTGTTTGTCTATTTTATACCTTTACTTTTAATTGGGGTGCTTATTGATGCCCCATTTTTGATGTTGTTTTTGGGCGCTTTTTCGCTACTTATGTGGCATTACCATCAACTTTATCGGTTAAGTGATTGGCTGCATAACCAGCGCAGTTTTAACCCACCAGAAGGTGAAGGGTCGTGGGAACAAGTATTTGAAGGCATCTATCAGCTGCAACATCGTAATCGTAAAAAGCGTAACGAACTGGCAGAGCTGATACGCCGTTTTCGTGACGGTGCTGAGGCGGTGCCTGATGCCGTTGTTGTATTGCAAAACGATTTATCAATTGTGTGGTGTAATCAACTTGCACTCAAAGTGTTAGGGTTACAATGGCCGGTTGATCATGGTCAGCGTTTAGATAACCTCATTCGCGATCCTAAATTTGCTAAATATATGCGCCGTAAAGAGTTTAGTGATGCACTGGAGCTTGAAAGTGGCCACAGTGTAGAGCAAGTACTTGAGTTTAGGGTGATGCCTTATGCTAACACTCAGTTATTGGTGGTAGTACGTGATGTCACCCGTTTAAAGCAGCTTGAGCAGATGCGTAAAGACTTTGTTGCTAATGTGTCTCATGAGCTCAGAACCCCCTTAACGGTTGTTACCGGCTACCTTGAAATGCTCGACAGTGATTCGCTCCCTCCGCCTGCAATGTGGAATAAGGCACAAACTACCATGCTAGAACAATGTAAACGCATGGATAGTTTAGTGAATCAGTTACTTTCGTTATCACGTATTGAAGGCGCAAAACGCCACAGTAATGATAAGGCAGTAAATGTACCGCAATTGCTAAAACTGATTGAAATTGAAGCACAGTCTATAAATCAAAATAAAGGCCATCAACTTATTTTTAATATTGATGCGTCACTTGATATTACCGGTGCTGAGGATGAGCTCAGAAGTGCGTTTTCAAACTTAGTATTTAATGCCATTCATTATACTAAGCCAGGTGGTAAAATTGAGGTGTGTTGGCAGCGCAACAATGCACAGGCATGTTTTAGTGTTATCGATAATGGTGATGGTATTGCACCAGAGCATATAAATCGCTTAACTGAGCGTTTTTATCGGGTCGATAAAGCCAGAAGCCGCACCACAGGTGGCTCAGGATTAGGCTTAGCAATTACTAAGCATGTACTTACTCGCCATGGTAGCCAATTAAAAATTAGCAGTGAACTGGGTAAAGGCTCCTGTTTTTCTTTTGCGTTTTCAAGCGATAGGCTGATCTCTATTCCGCCATTAGTGACGAGTAATACTGCTAGTCATAAAAGTGTCATTTAAGAGTCACACCATTGTCATGTACTCACTTTAGAGTGAACCGCAGTTAGGAAATGGGACGAACAAACTGGAGAACCCCAAAATGAAATTTAAAAACTTAGTTGCCGCAATGGGTGTGGCTGTTACAACATTTGTATCTGCGCAAGCAGTAGCATTAGAAGACGGTATGCCTGAGTATCAAAAAATTAGCGGTGTATCAGGTAACTTTTCATCGGTAGGGTCTGATACGTTAGCCAACATGATGACCTTTTGGGCTGAAGAATATAAGCGTATTTACCCAAATGTAAATATTCAAATTCAAGCGGCAGGTTCGTCTACTGCGCCACCAGCACTAACAGAAGGTACGGCAAATTTAGGTCCAATGAGCCGTGCTATGAAGTCGAAAGAAATTGAAGCATTTGAAAAGCGCTATGGTTATAAGCCAACACAAGTACGTGTAGCAATTGATGCATTAGCGGTATTTGTTCATAAAGATAATCCAATTGAAGGGCTACGTATTGACCAAATCGATGCTATTTTCTCATCAACACGTAAATGTGGCGCACCAGAGCAAGTAAACCGCTGGAGTGATGTTGGTCTAGAAGGTGATTGGGCTGCAAAAGACGTGCAATTATATGGACGTAACTCAGTATCAGGGACTTACGGTTACTTTAAAAAGAAAGCCTTATGTAAAGGCGATTTTCGTAATAACGTGAACGAGCAACCGGGTTCAGCTTCTGTTGTACAGTCAATTTCAGCATCACTAAATGCCATTGGTTATTCTGGCATTGGTTATAAAACATCGGGTGTGCGCACTGTTCCGTTATCTAAAAAAGGTACTAACTTTGTAGATGCCACGCTTGAAAACGTAGCTCAAGGTAAATACCCACTTTCACGTTTCTTATATGTTTATGTAAATAAACACCCAAATAAGCCACTTGGCCCAGTTGAAGCTGAGTTTTTAAAGATGGTACTTTCGCAAGAAGGTCAAAAAATTGTAGAAAAAGATGGTTATGTGCCACTTTCTGCAAAGCTAGTTGAAGTTGAGTTGAAAAAGTTAGGCTTAAAATAAACCGCTAATAATTAAAAACCGCTCAAATGAGCGGTTTTTTTTGGTTTACAATTTATGCCGATTGATATTAGTCAGCTTTACTTAAGTTTTCAGCTTGTACTTTGCATTGATTATACGCTTCGATGCACTTAGATGAGCAAACCTGTGACTTAAGGCTGTCGGTGGTTGTTTGTTGTTCACAGCTGGTTTCGCATTGATAACTTTGCTGAGCACATTGATTAAGTGCTGGATTACCCGCTTGACTCTGGCAGCCAGCAAGAACTGCAAACGAAAAAGCCACGAGGCTAGTTTTAATAAAAGTTTTCATACTTATCCTTAAAGTGAGGCTACACCAGTATTAAACTTCAACCTGTATATTGTCGATTAATCTAACACTTCCTAAAAAGGCGGCAGCTAAAATAACAAATCGTGTATCTTCGAGTGTAGCAGCTTTTAATGTATCTCGTTGAGCTATCGAAAAATAATCTGGTTTTAGCCCTGCGCTTTCTAAAGTCGCTTTAGCATCAGCTTCAAGAGTAGCAAACGCTTTATTTCCGCTTTTTAGTTGCTGCGCACAGTGATTTAAAGTATTGAATAAAATCGTAGCGGTTTGCTTTTCATCACTTGATAAATACCCATTGCGTGAGCTCATGGCAAGGCCGCTAACTTCACGTATCGTTGGCACACCAATAATTTCTACTGGTATCGACAAATCACGGGCCATTGTTTTAACAACTTGCAGCTGTTGAAAGTCTTTTTCACCAAAGCAGGCGTAATCAGGTTGGACTAAGTTAAATAGTTTAGTGACAACTGTTGCTACACCTTTAAAATGACCAGGACGTGAGCCGCCGCAATAGCCCATCGAAATACCTGGTACATCAACAAAACTTTGCACCCCTAAGCCATTTGGGTAAATAGCCTCTACACTGGGGATAAACAAAATATCCGTTTCAAGATCGGCTAAACCTTGTTTATCGGCATCTAAGGTACGCGGATAATTGTCTAAATCTTCGTTAGCACCAAATTGCATCGGGTTAACAAAAATACTAACAACGACTTTGTCGGCCAGTGTTTTTGCTTTTTCTACCAACGAAAAGTGGCCGCGGTGCAGGTTACCCATAGTAGGTACTAGTGCAACACTTAAACCCGCTTGGCGCCAAGCTCTTATTTGACTGCGTAATGATTTAATTTCAGTGATTGACTGCATTATTTAAACTCGTGTTCAGCGTTTGGAAAAACGCCGCTTTTAACATCGTTACAATACTTTTTAACAGCGGCAGGCATGTTGCCTGTTTCGAGTAAAAAGTTTTTTGAAAATTTAGGAATGTAGCCTGCAGAAATGCCGACTAAATCGTGCATAACCAAAATTTGACCATCGGTTACATTGCCCGCACCAATCCCTATAGTCGGAATGCTTAATGAGTCAGTAATACGTTTTGCTAAGGCACTTGGAATACACTCAAGCACGAGTAGTTGAGCACCCGCGGCCTCTAATGCTTTTGCATCGGCAATAATTTTTTGTGCTTGTACTTCTTCACGGCCTTGAATTTTAAAACCACCAAATACGTGCACAGATTGTGGCGTAAGCCCTAAATGCCCACACACCGGAATACCTTGTTGAGTGAGTGATTTAATGCTGTCATGTAGCCATTCACCGCCTTCAAGCTTGATCATGTTAGCACCTGCGCGCATCAACTCTGCGGCATTTTTACAGGCATCATTTGGATTTGCATAGGTCATAAACGGTAAGTCGGCAATAACAAATAGGTCACGGCTTCCAGCACGAACACAGCGAGTATGGTACGCAATTTCTTGGTTTGTTACAGCGAGTGTGTCATCGCCACCTTGTAATACCATTCCCAAAGAATCACCGACTAAAACAACTTCAACGCCATTCTCATGAAATAACTTAGCAAAACTGGCATCATAAGCTGTTAACGCAGTGATTTTATTACTTTCAGCCTTCATTTTATTCAAAGTTGAAACGGTTATTTTAGACATAATATTCTCGCAGACAGTGGCCTTAGTTAATTACAGCGGTAATTGTTGTAAGTCGTTAAGCGGTAGGTTATTTGCTATCTGTTTGATAGATACGCCGCTTGGTAAAGTAAGTTCGGGTGCAATTTCTTGCAGCGGGTAAACAACAAATTCTCTCTCGTTTAACCCGTAATGAGGCACCGTTAAACGTTTAGTATTTATAACCTGCTCACCAAATAATAAAATATCAATATCCAGTGTGCGTGCGCCCCAGCGCTCAGCTTTTCTGACTCGACCATGTTCCAGCTCTATGGCTTGGGTTAAATCGAGTAGTTGCTCTGGCTCAAGTGAAGTGTTGATACAGGCGACTGCATTCACATAATCAGGTTGATCTTGTGGTCCCATAGGCTTGCTCGCATAATAATGCGAGCAGGCTATAAGTTCGCTGTTTGGCAAGCTTTTAAGTGCAATAACAGCGTTATCAAGTTGTTTTTTAGGGCTGTTAAGGTTTGCACCTAAACCCAAATAGACACGTTGCATTATTTACTCAGCTGGCTTTTTAGTAGTACGACGACGAGGTCGCTTGCGTGGCTTTGGGCCACCTTGATGACCAAGCTCTCGCACCATTTCTTTTTGGCCATTAATATCTTGACCTAAGTACTGTGTCCACCACTGTGCCAGCTCTGTATGCTCAGTTTCACCAGCATCAACACGCAATAGTAAAAAATCATAAGCGGCTTTAAAGCGCGGCTGCTGTGTTAAACGATAGGCACGTTGGCCTGCACGTTTATCTAAGCGTTGTTGAATATGCCAAATATCACGAGCACCTAACGTAAAGCGTTTTGGTACGGCAATATGTTGGGCATTCTCACTCAGTACTTTATTAATTGCTTGAGCAAATGCATCGTATTCTGAGAGTTGCTCTTGGCGTCTAATTTTTTCAGTACGTTCAATCAGCGGGAACCACAGTAATGCTGCAAATACGAATGCAGGAGTGACTTTTTTATCTGAATTAATACGGATGTCAGTGTTTGCAAACATTTGCTTGATGAAGGTTTCTTCAAGCCCGTCTGGGTTTTTATCTAAAATCCGGTCAAGTTCTGGGAACAACGATTTAAATAAACCGTACTGACGCAGCATTATAAAGTTTTGCTGTGCTTTGCCGTTTAAAAATAGCTTGAGTATTTCTTCAAATAAACGCGCTGGCGGAATATTATCAAGCAAGCTCGCTAATTCGGTAATCGGCTTTTCGCTTGCTGGCGCTATTTGCATATCTAACTTGGTTGCAAAGCGCACTGCGCGAAGCATACGCACGGGGTCTTCACGGTAGCGTGTTTCAGGATCGCCAATTAACTCTATTTGTTTTGCCTTTATGGCCGCTAAACCATTGGCGTAATCATAAATACAAAAATCATTGATTGAGTAATATAAGGCATTGATTGAAAAATCACGACGCTCGGCATCTTCTTCAATGCTGCCAAATACGTTGTCGCGAAGTAGTTGCCCATGTTCGCTTGATTGGCTAATTTGATTTTTATCTTCTTGTGCTTCATGATGGCCGCGCATGGTGGCCACTTCAATAATCTCACGACCAAAAACAATGTGCGCTAAACGAAAGCGGCGGCCAATTAAACGGCAGTTACGAAACAGTTTTTTAACTTGCTCAGGGGTTGCATTGGTTACAACATCAAAATCTTTAGGTTGTTGGCCTAACAATACATCGCGAATGCAACCACCAACTAAGTAGGCATCATAGCCACCATCTTTTAGGCGATAGAGTACTTTGATTGCATTTGGGCTAAATTGTTTGCGAGAAATACCATGCTCACCTCTAGGGATCACTAACGGCTCACTGCTGATTGCGACATTTTCGTTATTGGCACTTGGGCCAATAATTTGTCGACAAAATTGAAAAAGCTTGGAAATAATAGTCTGTCTCCTAGAGAAGCGGTTGATTTACTCGCCATTGCAATCAAAATCACAGCAAGTATTCGCTTAAAGCGTTATTTTTACTGTTTAATGTAATTAGCATATATTTAGGCGGCTATCATATACCAGCAAGGTAAAAAAATTAAGTTGCAGCACTGAAATTAAGCCATTTTTAACGATTTTATTTGAATTAATTCCACGTAATACGTAAAGGGAGGTTAAATCTGTATTTCACGCTTAGCAGGAACAAGGCTTAAGTTAAAATGCGCCACGGCCCAAGCGAGTAATTGTTCGCAGGTTAAATCCATTAGTTGCTCATGTATTGGCAAGCCTAAAAATTTAAATACAGCTATTAAAGTGGGTTTTGGATTTTGTTTGCAAATTGCAGGGGCATAATTTTGCTTAGACAGTTTAAACCCTGGTTTTGCTACCGCTAAAGGTAAATGAGCAAATTCTGGAATAGGGTTATTAAGTTGCTTAAACAGACTTATTTGACGGGCGGTAGGTTCAAGTAGATCAGCGCCTCGTACAATTCGATTGATCCCTTGCTCAATGTCATCAATAACCACCACCAGTTGATAGGCAAATAAACCGTCGCTACGTTTTATAATGTAATCTTCATGGGCCAGAGCAGGGTTAACGTCAATACGCCCCTGAATAAGGTCGTTATAAGTCACGGTTGCATGGCATTGAGTTAAGCGAAGGGCATGACCCTGTTCACTGAGTTGGCTGTGTTTACATTGCCCTTGATAAATACCGCCGAGGGCTTTTATTTGCTTACGAGAGCATTGGCAGGCATAAATAAGGTGTTGTTTTGACAGTGAGTTTACTGCATCTTGATAAATAGTAAGACGCTGTGTTTGATACACAACGTTTTCATCCCAATTAAGGCAGTAGGCGTCTAAGGTATTTAGGATATCGGTGGCGGCGCCTTTAACAACGCGAGTAGTGTCTATATCTTCAATGCGAACTAACCACTTTCCTTGGTTAACTTTTGCATCTAGGTAGCTACCTACAGCCGCCACAAGTGAGCCAAAATGTAACGGCCCCGAAGGAGACGGTGCAAATCGGCCGCGATAGTCAGATACTTGCGCGGTAACGGCTGTAGAAGACATGGCTATAACTTAATTAGCCGCGTCCAGCTTGTTTTTCTTTAATTTCGGCAAGTGTTTTACAGTCTACGCATAAATCAGCAGTAGGACGTGCTTCTAAACGACGAATACCAATTTCAATACCACAAGACTCACAAAAACCAAACTCGTCTTCTTTAATTAAGTTGATTGTTTTTTCAATTTTCTTAATTAATTTGCGTTCGCGGTCACGAGTACGAAGCTCTAATGAGAACTCTTCTTCTTGTGCTGCGCGGTCAACGGGATCAGGAAAGTTAGCTGCTTCGTCTTGCATGTGTGACTTAGTACGATCAACTTCGTTTCGTAAATCATTACGCCAAGTTTCTAAAATTGTTTTAAAATGAGCACGTTGTGCTTCATTCATGTACTCTTCACCCGGTTTTTCTTGGTATGGTTCTAAACCGGCTTGAGCCAATAAACCATGTCTTTTTTGGTCTGGCATAACTCTCTCCTAAATCCTTAATTTAATGCCTCAGCATTAGCCGGCGGTATAAATAGCAGAAACTCATACCCTAGGCAAATTTATTTTTAAATAATCGAATTAGCTTCAACCCTGTTTACCCATATAAAAGTAGCAAAAGCAGTGTTTATATTTTTTATTACAGTATCGGTTTATAAACTGGCGTTGTTATGTGGGCAAAAATAATAAAAACAACTTATCTTTTACTTTTCGGATAAGTATTTTTTGGGCGTGGCGAAATACCAACGCTTAAATGCGCTCTTTTTACTCAACAAATGCTACTTTCTCAACCAAAGTTACTTCACTGGCAGAAATATGGGCTTTATAAGCTAATACTTCTACGCCTTGCTCAATGGCCTCGCTAAGCAATTGTGCATAGGTTGGGTCAATATGCACCGCAGCACTGACTTGTGTGATGCCTTGGTGCAGCACTGCAAATAGTAATACCGCTCGATGCCCTTGATTTACCATGTCGATTAATTCACGAATATGCTTTTGCCCACGAACAGTTTGGGCGTCAGGGAAGTAGCCTTGACCGCTTTGTGGACGATCTTCGCTCAGCAGCGTGACTGATTTAACTTCAACATAACAATTGGCTTTGCTGCTGTGGGTAAGTAAAAAGTCGATGCGGCTGTTTTCACTGCCATACTTCACTTCACTTTGTATGTGTTGATAGCCTGTAAGCTCATCAATAACCCCATTATTAAGTGCTTCTTCGACCACTTTATTGGCAACGGCTGTATTTACACAAATAAGTTGTGATAAGTTATTTTGCGTCAGCTCTAATGACTGCGGGTACTTTCGCTTAGTATTACTGCTGGTGGAATAAAAGGCAGTAAAACCGGCATCGGCACAGCCCGTCATCTTACCCGTATTAGCACAGTGAGCGGTAAAAGTGCTGCCATCACTGAGCTCTAAATCAGCTAAAAAGCGTTTGTAACGTTTTAATAACGTAGCAGATTGTAATGGCGGGGTGTACTTCATTAATGACTTCCTTTTATAACCAGAATTCAGGTTAAGTAAAATAAGACTTTACGGACTATTTGAGGTTATTTACCGCAAGCAGTTGGGAACTTAAGCGCGCTATAGTAAACTCAACCACACATTTAAGTGCAAGGATATTCTAACATGAGTGAAAAATTTGTTGTTCAATTAAGCGAGCAGTTGGCACCAGGGCATTGGGGCGAAAGTGCGTCACTATCTTTTAACGAACACGGCGCAACGGTTCATTTATCTGAGCAAGAAACATTAAAAAATGTGCAAAAAGCAGGTCGTACTATTGCCAGCCAAGGCATTAAAAGTGTTGTGCTTGAAGGCGATGTTTGGTGTACAGAGAGCCAATGGGCTTTTTACCAAGGCTTTGTATCACCAAAAGTACTAAACGGTGTTGAGTTTGTTGATAACGCACAATCTGATTTAAAAGAACTTGCTGATTTAAAAGCATCGGCAACGTGGGCGCGCGAAATGATCAATGGCACCGCCGATGACATTTACCCAGAAAGCTTGGCTGAAAAAGCCGCTGAATTTATTCAATCACTTGCACCAGAGCATGTTAGCTATCAAATAATAAAAGGCGATGCGCTATTAGAACAGCAGTGGATTGGTATTCATGCCGTTGGTCGTGGTAGTGAGCGTCCGCCAGTATTACTTGAGCTTGATTACAACCCAACTGGCGATGAGAACGCACCGGTAAGCGCAGCACTTGTTGGTAAAGGTATTACGTTTGACTCAGGTGGTTACTCAATTAAACCAAGCGAAGGTATGTTGGGTATGAAGTGCGACATGGGTGGTGCAGCAACGGTAACCGCAGGTTTGGCACTGGCAATTAGCCGTGGCGTAGAAAAGCGTATTAAGTTGTTTTTATGTTGTGCAGAGAACTTAATTTCCGGTCATGCATACAAGCTAGGTGACATTCTTACCTACAAAAATGGCACAACCGTTGAAATTGTAAATACCGATGCTGAAGGGCGTTTAGTATTAGCTGATGGCCTAATGGCCGCAGGTGAGACAGGCGCTCCACTTATTATTGATGCGGCAACCCTTACAGGTGCCGCCCTTGTTGCTGTTGGTCAAGAGTACAACGCATTGTTTGCCCTTGATAAAGAGCTAGTGCGTGAAGTGGAAGACTTTGCGTCACAAGAAATGGAAGCCGCATGGCCATTACCACTTGAAAAGTGGCATCAACAAAACTGCCCATCGCCGTATGCGGATACAGCAAATAGCCGCGCCCAAAAAGGCGGTGGTTTCGGTGGTGCATCTAACGCCGCTGGTTTCTTATCTCGCTTTGTGCCAAACGATGGCAAAGGCTGGGTACACATCGATTTAGCTGCTGCATTTAATATGGGTGGTAGCACAAGTCAATGGGCTTCAGGTGCAACTACACAAGGTATGCGCACCGTAGCACGCACCCTACTTGAAAAGGCATAATCTATTGAGATTACGCATTAGTTAAAAAATAGGTACCTTAGGGTGCCTATTTTTTTATCCGTCAAACAAGCAATTTTGTTTTATTTACGGTAAAATCTTTCGCCATTACGTGTTTGGGCATCTATTTTTATTTAAACCTCGCTCAAATATTATACATACCACTGGGATCCTTATTATGTCAGAAAAGTGCTATATCACGGCTCAACAATTACTTGAAGATTCATTCCGCGTAGCGGCACAAGTGTATAAAGATGGCTTTCGTCCAGATTTTATTATTGGTATATGGCGCGGTGGTGCTCCAATTGGGATAGCGGTTCAGGAATATTATGATTACAAAGGCATAGAAACGGATCACATTGCGGTTCGTACCTCATCTTATTACGGTATTGGTAAGCAATCAAAAGAAATCAAAGTACATGGTTTACACTACATAGTTGAGAACGCAAATGCTGGTGACTCTTTACTGATTGTTGACGATGTTTTTGACTCAGGTCGTAGTATTGTAGCGTTAAAAGAGAAGCTTTCTGAGCTAATGCGTTTAAACTTACCACGTGATATTCGTATTGCTTGTCCATACTACAAGCCAAAAAATTCAAAAGTTGATACAGTGCCTGATTACTACATTCATGAATCTGAAGAATGGTTAGTATTCCCGCATGAATTATCAGGTTTAACGCCGGATGAAATTATTGAAGGTAAATCTGATTTAGCTAAAATCCACGATATTTTACTTGAAAAGTAAACGTGATTTTGCTCAATAAAAAAGGCCTTAATGGCCTTTTTTATTGTCTTTAAAGCTGTGCAAAGCTATCTACATAGTCACTTAATTTAGGAATGTCGACAGCTTGTAGTCCTTGTGTGCTTCTTTGCACTAAGTTTTTCTCTACTAACTCACTCACTACACGCCTGTATGCACGCTCAGTGGTTGCAAAGCGCTCAGCTTCTGCATTTACCGTAGGGTAAGCACGTAATAAAGTGGGATTGTTATTCTCTGCACGTAATAAGCAGTCTTTGGCAATATTGTAGCTCAACGGCAGTAACAGCTTATCTAAATTAATTTTTTGATTTTCTTGAAACTTAGCCGCAATCGTTTGCGCCGTATATAAGCTTAGCTCGGGTTTATCGAGCAATAATGCGCGCCAATGTTTTAATTCAATCAAGTTGTACGTGACATCACTAAAGCAGGTTACCGTGTAAATGCAGGGGTTATTATTAAGTGCTTCAATTTCGCCAATTAGGGTATTGTTACAGTCGAGTTGGCCAAGAAGCAGGCGCCTGCCATTACCTACATCGTAACTAAACGATACAGTTCCACTTCGCACTAACACCAACTTAGTTAACGGTTGGTCTTGCTGTATTAATATTTCTTTTTTTGATTGCTGAAAGCTACTGCCGGCAAACGTCAGCAGTTGATCAACAAGGTAACTGGAAAAATGGTATTGAAACATCAATCATGCTCTTCGGACAATTGTCCTATTTATTACACCTTAATGACGATAGCATTAAGATTAAGAATTTATGCTAACTTGCCCACGCCGTTAATATAATTAACAGCGTTAAATGACCTTCATTCTTCCGTGTAATGATTAAAAATTGTGGTATTAACCAGTATATTTTAAGGTTTTATTGGTAAGTTAGCTTTTTTATTTTAACTACTGCGTAGCGTAGCTTAATAATGTACTAAAATTTAACGCGTAATACTAACCTAAAGCCTAGGAGAGAACAATTGAGTTGGGAATATTTAGGTTATTTAGCATCCGTCTTATTAGTCATATCATTAACCATGACTGATGTAACCAAACTCCGTTGGTTTAATTTATTGGGCTGTATTGCGTTTACTTTTTACGGTGCGGCTATAGGCTCAATGCCGGTGGCTTTTACCAACGGCTTGTTGGCTTTGGTTAATATTTATCACATTATTAAGCTATATCGTCAGTCAAAAGTTGATACAAAAAAGGTTAACGCAAGTTAACCCTTTTTTGTTTTTAATTACTCAGCTTTTCCAGCGTCTTTTTCGTAGCGTAACGTACCCGCAATCCACGTTTGCAGCACCTGAGTTTTGTATAGCTGCTCAATGGGGACTTTAAAGTAGTCTTGATCAACCAGTATAAAGTCAGCCCATTTACCTTGCTCTAAACTCCCTAGCTTAAACTCTTGATGCGCTGCATACGCGCCGCCAAGGGTAAACGCATGTAATGCATCTTCTCTGCTTAACACTTCACTGGCGCGCCAACCATTTTCAGGCAATTTATTATGATCCATACGTGTAATGGCAGAATATAAGCCATCAAACGGATTCGCCAGCTCGACAGGGTAATCAGAACCCGCTGCAATAGTCGACCCCTGCTCTAAGAATGTTTGCCAAGCGTATGCGCCTTTGAGTTGTTTATCGGTTAAACGCTGCTCTGCCATATGCATGTCAGATGTAGCATGCACAGGTTGCATTGATGGAATTATTTTCAGGGTTTTAAAGCGCGGTATATCCTCCGGCGAGACTATTTGTGCATGCTCCATGCGATTACGCAGTAGTATACCACCGGTTTGCTTAAATACATTTTGATAGGCATCGAGCACAATTTTATTTGCTCTATCACCAATTGCGTGGGTATTTGCACTAAACCCGCTTTTAAAAGTGAGTGTAAATAATTGTTCTAGCTTTTGTTGGGTTTCAAGCATTAGGCCAAAGTGGTTTGCTCTGTCTGCGTATTCTTCAATAAGCGCGGCACCGCGTGACCCTAAGGCACCGTCAGCGTAAATTTTTACACTGCGAATAGATAAAAAATCTTGAGCATCTTGATACCGACCCGCTTTAAGCATCATGTTTAAATCTGGGCTTGCTGCACTTAACATCGCTACAATTCTAAGCGGTAATGTACCTAACTCAGCGCGCTGTTTATAAACTTGCCACGTGGTTTTATCAATACCTGCATCGTGTGTTGAGGTAATGCCTAAGCTTAACAAATGTTTACCTGCGGCATCTAATGCATTGCTAACCGATTGCGCAGACGTTGCAGGCATATGCTGGGTAACCAAGGTCTCTGCTTTATCTATAAAAATACCGGTTGGTTTGCCAAACTCGTCTTTTATAATTTCTCCACCTGCTGGGGCTGGTGTGTCAGCATTAATATTGGCAAGTTCTAGTGCTTTTGAATTAACCCAAATGGCGTGACCATCTACTCGCGATAAAATAACAGGGCGGTCGCTGACGATTTTGTCTAAATCAGCAGCGGTAGGGAAACGCGTGTCGGACCATAGCTCTTGGTTCCAGCCCCGACCAATGAGCCAACCTTCTTTACCTTTGGCAAATTCGTTGAGCTTAGCGGTTATTTCATCGACTGATTTTGCACCGCGCACATCAAGCTGTGACAAGTTTTCACCCAGTCCAATTACGTGTCCGTGGGCATCAATGAGCCCTGGTAATAAGGTTTTTCCATTGGCGTCAATTAGGGTTGCGCCCGGGAAGCTATTTTTTAAGCTGTCAGGACCTGTTTTAACTACTTTGCCATCTTTTATAACTAAGGTCGTAAACGTATTTACTTCGCCATGGCGCATTTTTCCTTTGTATAAAGGGGTGTAGCCATTGGCATTATATATTACTTTCGTTTGTGCAATTGCCACACTAGATAAGGCGCAGAGGCTTGCTAGTAATACCGGTTTAATTAATTTATTGAGTTGCATAAGAGGTATGTTGTTATTATTTGTACTATCACAGTAGCAAACTCAAATTTAGAATACCAATAGCATAATTTATTAAGCGTCGTATAAGTCAGCTTTTAGCTAAAGCAAGCAACAAGTTAAGGGTGAAATAGGATGTGTTAACAATAGGAGTTAAACTTTTTCAAGCTTGATATTGTTAACCAAGCTTTAATTGAGTGGGGCTATTTATTTACTGGCGTACAAGCTGTATTCGCTTAATGATAATTGTGCGTCTTTATCACGGTCATAACTGCCAAAACGTGACCATAAAGCAGGATCACTGGCAGCTTCAGGGTAAGTTAAAAAGCCATCTTGGTTGCGGTCAAGTTTTTCAAACTTTTCGGCAATATAACTGCTTGTTGCAAAACTCATACAGCTAAAAACAGTCAGTGTTAGTAAAATAATATTATGAAAAGGCTTCATATAAATGCTCAGTACAGGTTAGTGGTTAAGTAGTTTTTAAACTCAGTTAAAGAAATTCTGTTATCTTGATTTTCATCCCAATTTGAAAATGAGTTTAATAGCTGAGGCTGAGCAGCAAGCTCGCTATGGGTTAAATATCCATCATTATTTTTGTCCAAGTGGTCAAAGCGTTGCTTTACATCAAGTGCGAATGCACTTTGGCTGATAAAAAGTAAAGCACCAATAAAGGGAAGCAGTATTCTCATAGTTGGCGTTCCAAGGTGTATTTTAATTGCTGACAGTATTGAAAGAAAGCACTTGCCATAATTTAACTCCCAACATTAAATCCGTTTACACACTCCCTCAGGGATTATGGCAAGTGCTTTTAACTCTATACTAATAGATTAAACTTGAATCTAAACTTAAGGTTTAAAGTTTTGGAATTCTTTTTTAGAAATCATCTCGTTGTTATCTTTGTCTAAATCGGCAAACTGCTTAAGTAATTGTTTATCTTGCTTTGCCTCAACAAGCGATATTTGGTCATCCATATTTTTATCTAAATGCATAAAACGTACATTTAATGGCGATGCCAGTGCGGTGGCACTAATAGCTAAAAATAGGAGCGAAAAAGCACCAATTAGTTGTTTCATGAATGTACTCCTTTATTTTATAAACAGCTTAAATTCATTTAGAGATATGAGTCCGTTTTCATCGGTGTCTATCTGTGCAAAGTTCTCATGTAATAAAGCATCTTCACCTGCTTCAGCTTCACTTAATGTGCCATTACTGTCTTTGTCTAAACGATTAAATTCAGCATCTACATCAAGAGCGAATAAATGAGTACTGGTTAGGCACAGACCAATAAGTGCAGCGTTCTGTAAATTATTTCTGAACATTCCTTGGCTCTTTTAAAATTAATATTAATGTTTCCATTACAAAAATGATGCCAATATTAATTTTTATTAATAATCAGCGGGTTATGTTTTTTTGTGGTGGTTGGTGCGTAATTTTTACAAGTAACTGTGTGTTTTATGCAACAATTTTGCAGTTATAAGCGTTTAAAATTTTTTAAATCAATTGCTTAACTTGTCGCTATTTTGAGACAGTAGGGGTTTTTATCCTTGATGGTTCAGCGAGTGTATAAGTTGAGCACTTAATAATAGAACGTTAAAAAAATAGCAAAGGACTTTTGTATGCCCGCAGTCATGGCTGAAAAATATAAAGCATTGATAAATTGGCGCCCCAATTTAATTGGCCAATTTGTAATGAGCATGCTGTTGTCGCTGCTGCCCTTATCTATAGTAGTTATTGTGTTTTTAAATGTATTAAATAAGCAATTAGCGGTCACTCAGCAAATTGTGAGTAATAATTACCAAGTAACTAAGTCGTTTAATGTGCTTAAGCAAGAGCTTAATAGTTTAGAAAGGGCAACAAGACAAAACTGGGTATTAAAGAGCGACTCACTCGATAAGCTAATCGTAGATAAATGGCAATCATCATTGCAAAACATCAATGAGCTAAAACAACTTTCAAATAACCAAGCAAATACACACCAATGGCAACGGCTAACGGATACTTTGCAAACGGCGCATACTCAACTTGTGGTTGAAGCGCGTCAACAAGCTGAATTATTTGTGCCAATCAGCGAAATACTAGCGGAGCTAACATTGTGGTTGCGTGAGGAAAATGAAGCCAAAATCACTCAAAACCAAATTAAGCTCACAAATTTACAAGCTTCATTTATAAACTGGTTGGTTGCACTTACGCCTTTAACGCTACTTGTTGGTGGCGGGTTTTTGTGGCGCATAAGCGGGCGCTTAAAAAGCTTAACCTCAGTGATTGATAAATTAGGCCAAGGAGATTGGCAGCAAAAAATATCGGTGCAGGGATCAGCTGAACTCATAGAGTTAGGTAACAAGTTGCAGTGGGTGCAAGCGCAGCTGCATATGTTAGAACAACAAAAAGATACATTTTTACGCCACGTTACTCACGAATTAAAAACCCCTTTGGCTTCTATGGTTGAGGGCACTGAATTACTAGCCGATGAAATCGTTGGCCCCATCAATAACGAGCAAAAAGCGGTACTTGGGCTGATCAGTCAATCGATGGTGAGGCTACGTACTATGATAGACAGTTTATTGAGTTATAACGCCATTCGCACCAGTAAAGACAACGTCAGTGAAGTGGAATTTAATCAGCTAATAAAAAAGGTAAATAACCACTTTGAGCACCGCTTAAATGCGCGAGAACAATCGCTTATTTGGCACAATAGTTTACCTAATATTTCTCTTAGTTTGCCACGGGAGTTAATTGAAATGATTTTAATTCAGTTAATCTCCAATAGCTTAAAGTTTTCTCAGCCAAACCAAGTCGTTACTATTAGCTTGAGTCTAGAAAATAACGGCCTAAATATGCAGGTGGCAGATGAGGGCTGTGGCATTAAAGAGCATGAAAGAGAACATGTTTTTGGGGCGTTTTATCAAGGTAAACATACCAAAGAGATTAGCTTACAAGGCAGTGGTTTAGGCCTTACTATAGTCAAAGAGTCAGTTGAACAGTTACATGGACAACTAAAAATTGAGCATAATGAGCCGCAAGGCTGTCGATTTAACATTGTCATCCCCTATAAAAATAAAGGAGTTAAATAATATGTCTGCGCGTTTAATGGCTATTGTATGGCTAACCAGCAGTCTTGTTTTTTTATCTGGGTGTGAAATAACAAACACTCAAACACAGGGTGAATCAGCATTAAATGTACCCTCTCAGCCAGATAAAAAAACGAATCAGCCAAACCCCAAACCTCGGCCAAAAGCAGAGCCAATATATCCCTCTGCAGCGCAAGTTATTGCTTGGCATGCCAATCAGTGTGGTGGCTTTAAATTAACGCCTGACAATGAAACCTACTTAGGGGAGCAAGCACTGAAAGCGTTTTTTAGTACAGCATGTTTAAAGCTTAGTAGTGACCCCAATACTGTTATGAGTCAATTACTTAAGCTGGATCAGGCGTACTATTGGCCCGATGATATAAAGCACTATTTATGGCTGCAAAAACAGCACGTATTAATGCAAATAGATGCAAAAAAACAACAGCAAGCATTGAACGCCAAAATGCAAAAAACCTTGTCGTCATTAGCCGCAATTGAACAGCAACTTTTACTACGTGAAGAAACCAAGGAGCAGTAACTATGTCAGTCACACTTCCATCAAGTGCTAAAGTTTTACTCGTTGATGATGATGCCAGCTTGCTGCAATTACTGGCAATTCGAATTCAATCAAAGGGTTATGAAGTAACGACCTGTGATAGTGGTATGAACGCATTACAACTACTTAAAAACCAAGTGTTTGATGCGGTGATTACCGATTTAAGAATGGATGAAATGGACGGCATGGCGCTGCACCGACAATTGCAAAACCGCTACCCTGCGTTGCCTGTTATTATGATGACGGCTCATGGATCTATCCCTGATGCGGTAGAGGCCACCAAGCAAGGTATTTTTGCCTTTATCACAAAACCCGTTGATAAAGATGAGCTGTTTGACAGCCTAGCCAAAGCCATTGAGATACATGGGGTTAATAATGATAATATTACTCCGCAAAGTAATATTGTCACCCGCAGTGGCGCTATGCTGCATTTGCTGGAGCAAGTTAAACTATTAGGGCCTACACAAGTTAACGTGCTTATTTCTGGTGCCAGCGGTACCGGTAAAGAGTTGCTTGCGCAGGCGATTCATCAGCATAGCCATGTTAGTGATGGTCCATTTGTGGCAATAAACTGTGGGGCCGTGCCTGGTGAGCTATTAGAATCAGAGCTATTTGGTCATAAAAAAGGGGCATTTACAGGAGCTGTAAAAGATCACCAAGGCCTATTTCAGCAAGCGCAAGGCGGTACCTTATTTTTAGACGAAATTGGTGATATGCCCCTAAATTTACAAGTTAAGTTATTACGTGTGCTACAAGAAAAAACCATTCGCCCAGTGGGCTTTCAAGAAGAAATTCCTATTAATGTGCGAATTGTTTCTGCAACCCACAAAAACCTGCCTGAAGCGATTAGTAATCAACAGTTTAGAGAAGATTTATACTACCGGTTAAACGTCGTAAACTTAAAGTTGCCCCCGCTGTGTGAACGCCGTGAAGATATTAGCTTATTAGCCAACTTTTTTAGTGCCAACATCGCAAAGCGTATGGAGCAAAAAGAAAAGCGCTTTGCAAACGATGCCATGCATGCCCTAGTAAGGTATGATTGGCCAGGTAATATACGTCAATTACAAAATGTAGTGGAGCAGGTGGTTGCGTTGACTCCTAGTGAGGTTATATCTGAACATTTAGTGCTTAGTGCCCTAAACAGTAATGAAAGCAACGTTGAGCCATTATCACTTAATGAAGCTAAAAAAGAATTTGAACGAGACTATGTAATTAATACCCTGAAAATGGCAGGGGGCAATGTGGCAGAAGGCGCCAAACTTGCCAAGCGTAATCGTTCTGATTTTTATAAGTTGATTAAAAAGCATGAGATTGACGTAGATAGTTTAATTTAATTTGGTTTTTAAAAGGAAGTGAGCATGCAGTTATTCATGGTGTATTTAGGTGGGCGTATTCAAGGTTGCCACATAGAAATGCACGACGTACGTTTTGTGGTAGGCCAAAATATTGAGCAAACCTATACCAAATTAAAAGGCCAATGGGTGGGTGATAAAAACAGTGTACACATGGATAGCTACATGGCGGTTAATCACATTGATGGTTATAAAATCGAGGTAGTTGATAGTTATGTAGAGCAAAATAAGCAACTTTATTTTGTTAACTTAGGTGCTTACAGAAGCGACTCACTAGCAGAGCAACACGACTTTGCTTTGTATGTTGCCAGCAGTAGTGAAGAAGCAAAACAGCGCGCTAAAAATGACTTATTAGCAGGGCTGAGCCATCTACATAAAGATGATTTACATGACGTTGATGACTGCTTTGCGATTGATTTACTCGATAGTCAGCTTAATATTAAACTAACCCCAAGTGGTCAAGCACAAACAATTAAACCTGACTGGTTTGGTTATCATGTATTATAATAAATGAGGATTTATTAAGTTTATTAGGATGTTGTGTGAAAAAGTATGCGTTTATACTTTTGCTAGTTGGCTTAAGTGGCTGTAAATCACTGTCGGGTTTACCGCCCGTTGTTGATTTAAATAAACTGGTAAAGCAAGTAAAAAACGATCCTACTGACGTGGTTGCAATTCACAAGCAAGCACAAAAAACACACCGTTCTATTAAGGCACAGGTTGGTAGCGTAAAACAGCTTTTAGCCGCATTAGAAAGCGTTGTTGGGCGCAAGTGGGGTAAACAAAACACTCAGCAACCTAGTGCCAAAAAATACGTAAAATACAGTAATGATTACCAAGCGCGTGCCATTATTGATTTTGAGCAAGGCACTGTAAAAGTAGAAACCATCGCGTTAAAAAATACAATAAGCTTGTTACAGCAGGCCATTGTTATGACCTTACTGACCTCCAGCAACCCCGATAAAACCGATATTTTTACCAGCGAAGCGCCAATTTTAGAAGGCGAGCCGTTTTTATACCAACAAGTGCTCGATCAAGATAAGTTACCCATAAAATATAGCTGGCGTGCTAATCGATTTGCGCGTTATTTAGTAAATAATAATTTAAAAAAGCAACGTCAATATGGGCACGTTATTTCGTCGGTTAGTTTTGATTTAGTGGAGCAAAACACCCATTTAAGAAAACAAAAATACAGTGACTATGTGCTGGCGGCTGCAAAAAAATATCAAATATCGGCAGCACTTATTTATGCCATTATTGAAACCGAAAGTAGCTTTAATCCACATGCGGTGAGCTCATCAAACGCCTATGGATTAATGCAAGTGATCCCGGCTACCGCAGGGCGCGATGTATACCAAAAAATAAAAAAAGTACCTGGGCAGCCAACCAAAGCAGTATTGTTTAATCCAAAACATAACATTGATATTGGCAGCGCCTATTTAAGTATTTTAAAAAATAACTACTTAAACAAAATTAGTACCGACAAAAGTAAGCACTTTGCCATGATCTCGTCTTATAACGGCGGGGCGGGTAATGTACTGCGTATATTTAATAAAAATAGAAGTGTGGCGTTTTCACAAATAAATCAGCTTACTGCAAGCCAGTTTTATAACATTCTCACCACTAAGCACTCACGTGCGGAATCAAGACGCTATTTATATAAAGTCACTAAAGCAGAAAAAAACTATCAGTAACTTATTTACTCATCATTTTCTTGTTGTTCACTTTTAGCTGCCATTTTAAAGGCCACTATCACTAAGCCAAACATAGCAAATGGAATCGCGGCTAATAGGTATTCGACCAGATGACTGTCTTGAAAATTAGCTTGCAGCAAGAAATGCCCCGCAACACACATAATAATAACCACCAAAAGGATGGGCAGTAACCTAAGTTCTTTTTTTGCTGAGTGTTTTTTCATTAGTTAAGGTGAGTTGAGGTATAAAAAAATAATGCGCTATTGTAATGAGCTTACTAAAGCTTGGCAAACAACACTGATTTTTATATTGCGATTAGGTATGATTAACATCAAAGAAAACCTTAAAAGTAGTGGTTGGGAATAAAGTGCAACAAAGCTTAAAGCAAGTTTACCTAGTGGGCGGAGCAGTACGAGATAAACTGCTTAACATACAATCAAAAGATAACGATTACGTTGTTATTGGTGAAACGCCAGAGGTTATGGAAGCGCTTGGCTTTTTACCCATTGGCAGCGATTTTCCCGTTTACTTACACCCAAACACTAAAGAAGAATATGCACTAGGGCGCACTGAGCGTAAAAGTGGTAAAGGTTATACCGGCTTTGTAGTGGATGCGAGCCCCAATGTTACGCTTGAAGAAGACTTAGCACGCCGAGATTTAACCATAAATTCTATGGCACTAGATGAAAACGGCACTGTTATTGACCCGTTTAATGGTCAAGCTGATTTAAAAAATAAAATACTGCGCCACACCACACACGCATTTGTAGAAGACCCGGTTCGGGTATTACGTATTGCCCGTTTTTTAGCCCGTTATGGTAGTGAATGGTCTATTCATCCAAGTACTACTGCATTAATGCATGAGCTTAAAAATAAAGGCGAGCTGGAACATTTAGTGCCAGAGCGAGTATGGCTTGAAACAGAAAAAGCGCTTGGCGAAAAACACCCCGAGCTTTATTTTCAAGCATTAGATGGGTTAGGTATTTTTCCTGAAATAGAACTGATGAAAAACACCCCGCAGCCTGCAAATCATCATCCCGAGGGCGATGTGTTTGTCCATACTATGCTAGTGCTTAGACGAGCAGCCGATTTAGGCTTTAACCTAGAAACCCGGTTTGCTGCTTTAACCCATGACTTTGGTAAAGCGCTAAGCTATAAAAAACGCGGTAATTTACGCGGCCATGAACGTGAAGGGGTTGCTGTAGTTGAGGCCTTTTGTGAACGTTTAAAAGTACCTAATCGCTTTCGTGATATCGGCGTGCTCACCAGTGATAACCATACCCTTTGCCACACACTTGAACAATTAAGGCCGCAAACCATTCATAAATTAATCGTCACTAATTTAAATGCACTAGTGCACCCAGAGCGTTTTATTGCCTTTACTCAAGCGTGCCAGTGTGATGCACAAGGACGAGGCGAAACGCTGGTGGATAAGCCCTATCCACAAGCCGCTAAATTACGTGCTATTCACAATGAACTACAAAAAATGGATAAAAAGCAGATAGTGCAAGACGCGCTTAAAAGCGGCAAAAAGGGCCCCGAAATAGGCGAAACGGTCAAACAGGCAGAAATAGACTGCATTAAAGCGTTTTTAAACACTAACACTCCCAAGGTCACTTAAACTGATTGTAATATTGCATTAAGTCATTTTTAAACGTCCTTGCTATAACTAGGACGTTTCAGCCTTTTTTGCTCGTCACTTTTACCAAATAGCGATACAATTGAGTTTGCTTATCATTCTTAATAGTGAAAGCTGCATATCCATAATTGTATTTATCTTAAAAGGAGTTAATTTAATGACACCAGAACAAATTAACGCAAAATTAGCGATAAGCGAAGCTGAAAAAAAACGAGTTCTTGAAGATGAGTTTGAAAAACACTCATCTAAACCCTTTGATATTTTTAAGGGATTATTTGGCAGTTTTGCTTATATCGCATTTGTTTCATTGATGTTCCCAGACGTATTAGCTCAGCCTAGTTTTTATCTGTTGTTACTACTTATCTTAACTATAAAAGTTGAGGCGCAAGCAAAGGTGCAGCAAGCGCATAAGCGTATGGATACTTTGTATCGCTTGTTAAAAAAAGAGGCATAGCTTCTAGGGAACCTTTAGTTATTAAGTGGCAAGCTCACAGTAAATACCACCCCATTACCTTGCTCATTATTGTGCGCCGTTACTGTACCTTTGTGGTAATCACACACCAGTCTGACAATATAAAGTCCTAAGCCTAAATGCGGTTGTTGCTGCATTTGCTGGCTGCGCACCGAAACCATAGAATCAAAAATATGTTCAGTAAGCCCCTCAGGCAATAAAGTACCTGTATTACTTACCGTTAATGTTGCTTTGTTTTCGCTTTGCTTCAGACTGACTTCAATCGCGGTCTTGGCTTCACTAAATTCCAAGGCATTATTTATTAGCTTATCGAGCAGTTGCGCTATAAATTCAGGGGCACCTTGCATTGGCAGTGTGCATTGGCAAATGTTGAGTGTAAATAACTGGTTAGGATAAGTAAGTTGGTAGCCCTGCATACAGCCACTAATTACTTTTTGTAAATCAAACGGCTCTGGCTCATTACTTTGAATGCTTTGCTCAAGTCGGGTTGCTTCACTCATAGTGGTAATTATTTTCCCTAAACGCTCAACTCCTTCACTGGCACGCTCAAGGTATTTTTGACTCAGTTCACTTTGCTGCAAGCTTTGTAAGTTCTCAAGTGATGAACGTACAACCGCAACCGGCGTGCGCAGCTCATGAGATAAGCGCGACGACATATTTTCTAAATAATCGGTATAGCCACCAAGTCGGCTCACTATATTTGAAAAGCTACGCGATAAATCGCCAATTTCGTCATTGGCATCGCTGTAATTTATATGGCCTGTTACCCGCCCTTGTGCATCAATGGCTTGCTCTGCTGTATCGCGTAGTCGCCTAATACGGCTCGATATACGTGAGGCAAAAAAGAACAAAGTGACTGTGCCAATTAACATGACCGCTAAAATCACATTAAACAGTTTTTCCAGCGATTTATTACGCAGTGTGCGCACGCCATTGGTGGTTTCTTCGGCTATAACTGCGCCAATAACCTTATCCTCAATCCAAATAGGATACGCGGCCGATAAAATCACTGCTTTATTGTCGGGGGTGAGTCGCCACGACGATGCGGGTTGGCCTTTGAGTGCTTTGGCTAAATGAGTACCTTGCATTGAAGCAACATCGTGTAAGGTATCTATAAATTCATCTTCAGGACGGGTTAAAATTTTATAATACAAAGGATGTAAATAGGCCTGTTCAAAGCGCTGCCACGCAGTTTTTGGCGCTTGATTTTTTAGCCCATCGGCCCATACACCATCGGCATTTTGAATACTGCCCGATTGCGCTAAAACACGGTGATGATTATCGACCACCCAAATGCGACTGCCGCTGTGGCCCATGCCTTTTAATATACGGTTTATTTCAGGGGAGGGCACCAGTACTGAGCCTAAATCATTTGGGTTATTTAAGTTGGATGTAGACATGATATTAGGTGTTTGGCTTGGCTGTTTACTATCAACATCAGCAATGGCAAACCCCAGTTTATTGCCAAGCATACTCAAAGGAAAGCGCAGCTCAAGGTTGTAACCTGTTTCAGTTTGTTTAAAAAAGCCCTGAATTTTAGTAAAAGGCATTTTACTGTAGGCATCAAATGCGTTGACCCAGCCATCTTGGCGCGGAGCAATAATATAAGTATTAAATTGTCCATCAGGATTTTTTAGGCCAATTTTTATGTAATCGTTATTGGTAATGCTGAGGCTGTTTTTAGCACGGTAAATTACAGTGTCATCTGTGACTTTAAATACAGCATATAAGTAATTATCAAACTTACCTACCATATGGCTAAATGATAAGTTGCTCAGTTGATGGTTATCATTGGCTGTTTGTAAGTAGCGTTTATCATAAAGCCAAAACAGCGATTGATAAGCGTCCCAGTCGTTGAGTTTGCCATCGAGTTGAATCGGGCTTTTTAAATTATAAGCATAGAGATCGCGACCTTTTACAACTTGATCTAAAAAGTTGGTTTGTTCGTCAAATAAAGCGGGGCGTTCATGCAGGGCCGTGGCCAGTGCGCGTGTAGTGCCTACGAGCGTTTTTTCTTGGCCTTGGCGTAAAAACTTTTCCATTTCCCATACGTATTCGTAGCCTAACCATGGCAACAAAAACAAAAAGCATGAAAGTAGAATAAATTTACTGCGTAGGCCAAATCTTAGCATGTGGGTTGCTCCCACCTGTAACCCATGCCATACACGGTATCAATGCAGTCAAACTGGCTATCGAGTGCTATAAACTTTTTGCGAATGCGTTTTACATGAGAGGTAATGGTGCTGTCGTCTACATAAATTTTAGCATCGCTCATTAACTCATTACGGCTTTTAACGTGGCCAGGTCGTTGGGCGAGTGAATGCAGCATCCAAAACTCAGTTACGGTTAAATCAACCAACTGTTGCTGCCAAAGCACCTGCATGCGTTGCGTGTCGAGTGTTAGTTGACCGCGAATTATTAATGCGTTGGCATCGGCGGGTTGCTCTAATGCTTCCATGCGGCGAAATAACGCACCAATACGCGCGGCTAAATGCGCTAAGCTAATATCTTTGGTTAAGTAGTCATCGGCGCCCATGCGCAGGCCGCATACGGTGTCTATTTCGCTGTCGCGAGCGGTTAAAAAAATAATTGGTAAGGTTTTAGAAAGTGAACGCAGTGTTTGGCACAGTAAAAAGCCGCCATCTATTTCATGGCCTAAGCCAATATCAACAATGGCTAAATCGGGGAGTGCTTCTTTAAAAGCTACTTCTGCTTGAGGGCGGTTTTCATAACCACTTACCTGATAGCCTTGAGCGCTTAGCATTTCTATGTAGTTTTCGCGAATGGCGGTTTCATCTTCAACGATAGCTATTTTTTTCATTTTTTAATTACTCATATTGACTTAGGCGCACTATAGCGAAGTTTTTGCGCTAAGTAAGGTTAAAAACACAATTGCCATTTTTTTGCCACAATTGCTCAGCAGTTTGCCATTTTTACTCCCCTTTATTGCCACTTCATGGTGTTTTAATACAGCTATTGAAATTACCAATACAACGCAAGTGCCAACCAATAGCTTGCCAACCATTATTAATAGTAAGGAATAGACCATGAAGAAAACATTAATCGCACTCACACTTGTTAGCACTTTTTGTACGCCAGTATTTGCTGCGGATACCCCATCAAAAGAAGCAAAAAAAGAAACAATTGTTGGCCTGAGCACCGGTGCCATTATTGGTGGTGTTGTTGGTGGGCCTATTGGCGCGTTTGTAGGCGCATTTGCTGGTGGCTTAATTGGCGATGCCAAGGTGGCTGAGCAAACCATTGCTGAGCAGCAGCAAGCTTTAACTGTAATGGCAGAGAAAACCAACGACTACCAGCACGTACTTAATCATAACAGCCACCTAGAGGCGCAACTTGAACTACTGACGCAGCAAAATGAGCAACTAACGCAATCACAGCTTAATAATTTATTGGCGATGACAGTGCAATTTAAAACTGGATCTAGCGATATTGCTCCTCATTTTGCCAAGCAGCTTGATCAATTAGTTGCGTTATTAAAAAGCCAGCCGCAACTCGCACTCGATTTAAGTGGCTTTGCCGATCAGCGCGGTGAAGAGCAAGCAAATTTATTACTTTCAAAAGCCAGAGTAAACGCCGTACAAAGTTACTTAATTAAACAGGGAGTAAGCCATACACGTTTAAGCGCACAAGCATTTGGCGAGCAACAAAGCATAGCAAACAGTAACACCCTTGAAGATAACTTTTTTGACAGACGCGTTACTCTCACTACTCGTGCGTTAAATCAGTCAAGTAATCAAACAGCAAGCAATTAATCGCAAGGCGTTCGATGGAGTGATTTATGTTGAGTAAACCCACCAAAGTGCTTACCAAGGTAAGCCTTTTTATTTTTATTATTATCGTGCTTTTGGCCAGCTTTAAAAGCCATGCACAGTCGCCAAAACTATCTTTGTTTGATAGCCAAGGAGTGGCGGTTAACCCTGGGGTTATTTTAAAAAGCGATGCAAAAATGACCCTAACAGGGCTAATTAATCATGTTGTAGTAACGCAGCACTACATAAATGAAAACCCTTTTGCCGTAAATGCACGTTATGTATTTCCTTTACCCGATGAAAGCGCCGTGCAAGCAATGACCATGCGCATTGGCGAGCGAGTTATCAAAGGTAAAATAGCAAAAAAACGCCAAGCTGAAAAACAGTACCAAGCTGCCAAAAAAGCAGGCAAACAAGCTTCATTGTTGCGACAGCAACGTGCAAATATGTTTATTACAAATGTGGCAAATGTAGGGCCAGGAGAAGAAATAGTTATAACGCTTGAGTATCAAGAGATTATTGATTACAAACACGGAACCTTTGCGATTCATTTTCCAACCACAATTACGCCACGCTATCATGCAATAACAGGGGAAGTTAACGATGATCAAGATAAGCATGCGGTAAAAAACACTAATGCACCTTCGTTCACTCCACAGGGTTGGTTAAGCCCTGTTTATACAAAACAAACCAATGAGGCGGCAAATGCCAGCGATTTAAGCTTAACAATTAACATGGATATAGGCTTAGAATTGGTTGATATAAATGCTAAGTACCATCAAGTTAATATTGAAAACCCTGCATTTGGGCAATACAGCATTGTGCTAAAACCACAGCAAGCCATAAATAGAGACTTTGTACTTGAGTTTAAGCCACTTCAAATAGCGAAAGCGCAAGCTGCACTTTTTACTCAGCAAGCACAAAATGGTGAGCAGTATGCGTTAGCAATGTTAATGCCGCCAAGCGATAGTTTTACTCAATCTCAGCGTTTACCGCGTGAAATGGTGTTTGTAGTTGATACTTCGGGATCTATGCATGGGCAGTCTATTGAACAAGCTAAAAAAGCGCTGTTTTACGCATTATCATTATTAGATAGTGATGATAGCTTCAATATTGTCAGTTTTAATAATGAGGTTGCAGTCATGAGTGAGACCCCATTAATTGCCAGTGACTTCAATTTACGTCGCGCAGAGCGTTTTATTTATAACTTACAAGCCGATGGCGGAACTGAAATAAAAGGCGCACTTGATGCCGTACTTAACGGTGCACAGTTTGAAGGGTTTGTACGCCAAGTTGTATTTTTAACCGATGGTAGCGTAAGTAACGAAGATCAATTATTTAAACATATTGCGCACACCTTAGGTGATAGCCGTTTATTTACTGTGGGCATTGGTAGTGCGCCTAACCGTTATTTTATGCGTCGTGCCGCTGATATAGGTAAGGGGTCTTATACCTTTATTGGTAGCACCTTTGATGTGCAGCCGAAAATGCAGCAGTTGTTTGATAAACTCGCTCACCCGGCTATGACTAATTTAGCGTTAACAAATACAAATGGAGACAGCTTAGATTTTTGGCCCTCACCTTTGCCTGACCTATATTTTGCTGAGCCCATTATGGTGGCTATTAAATTAGACACTACCGATGCAATTACTTTTACGGGGCAAACGGCGCATGGGGAGTTTAAGGTTAAGCTTAATCCGCAAGCAAGTTCAAAAGCCACAGGAATTGATAAGCTTTGGGCACGTCAAAAAATAAAGTCGTTATTGTTATACAACCAACAAAGTGTTGTAAAACAGCAAGTGCAGCAGCTCGCGCTTGAGCATCAGTTACTTAGCCCATTTACTGCGTTTATTGCCATAGAAGAGAGCACCATTAAAGAAGTTGCTAAACAAAGCACACAAGTGGCTAATACTATGCCACAAGGAATGAGTATGCGCTTGCCGCAAACAGATGGGCAAAGCAAAATGCATATTGTGTTTGGAGCATTACTACTTCTAGGTGGTCTTTTGTTAGTAAGGCGCTGTAAATGAAAAAATGGCTAAGCATAGGTTTACTTGCCTTAGGTTTGAGCTTGTTTGGCCATGGTGTATACATGCAGGCAAAGGCATGGCTTGCACAAGTGTTAATAGAGCAAGCTTGGCAAACAGCCCTTAAATCACCCAATAAAAAAATTAAGCCGTGGTTTTATGCTGATAGTTACCCAGTGGCACAAATAATATGGCCAAAGCATAATAAACGACTAACCGTGCTCGATGGCGCAAGTGGTAGAAATTTAGCGTTTGCGCCGAGCCACTTTTTACCAGCTGGGGAATTAGGTGGGGCTGATTTTGGTAATTCGCAAGGAGCACTTATTGCTGGCCACAACGATACCCACTTTGCGTTTTTAAAAAACGCTAAAGTGGGGGAACAATTTTCTCTACAACTTAAAAATGGCCAAGTGCAGCATTATTCAGTGACTCATGTTGAGGTAATTAATCAGTACAACACCGATTTTTTGCAGCAATCAGGGTTGTATTTATTAACCTGTTACCCTTTTGATTCGCTGGCCTCGGGTACCGATTTAAGGTGGTTAGTGTCGGCAGAAATATCCTCACCCGAAGTTGAGTTAGGAATATCGACCACCAGCTCTTGATGGCGTTGACTAATCATTACGCCTATAAACACCACAAATATGCTGATCCACTGCCCAAGAGTTAGTACTTCGTTGAGGATAATGGCTGACAAAATTAAAGTGAAAATAGGGATTAAATTAGAGTAAGCCGCGGCGGTTAATACCGACACTTTACTAATCGCATAGTTGTACATGCCGTACCCACCCAAAGTAACACAAGAGCCTAAGTACAATATGCTCATTAGTGCGGTTAAATCGTGTTGGTTTTCACTGGGTAGGTCAATAAATAATAAAAACGGAGCAAAAAACAAACTACCACTCACGCCTTGCAGAGCAATCAATGTGAGTGGGGAGTAGCGGTTAGCTAAATGTTTTATACACACGGTATAAAATGCCGCGCACACCATGGCCATTAATTCTAAAAAATTTCCCAGTAATGGGTTTGGGGCTTGGCTTGAACTCGGTGAAAGCAAAGTCAGTAAAATACTACCGCCAATACACAGCGTAAAACCCACCACAATAGCTTTACTAATATGCTCTTTGAGCATGAAAAACGCTAAGAATGCCACAATAATTGGTAAACAAGAAACAATCACCCCCGCTTGAGACGCTGAGGTATATTCCATTGCGTGGCCTTCAAATAAAAAGTACAAGCAAGGCTCTGCCAGCGACATGCCTAATAAGTACTTCCAATCGCCTTTTAAATATTCAAAGCGAATTACGTAACGCCATAAACATAACGAAATCAGTAAAGTGGTGAGCATACGTAAAAATATCACCAAGGCAGGGTCATAAATCGCAATCGCGTATTTAAGTGCAATAAAGGAGCTACCCCACAAAAAGGTGGCAATAATTAAACATAAACTGGCAGGCATAAGGTGTAATTTAATCGGTTGAATATAGTGCGATCCTAGCATGCAGAGGGAGTGATTGAATATTTTTTACTTGTTCAAAAATACCGAACTGGTATAAATAAATTCATCATTTATTGCGCTAAGTAAAAAACATGCAAAGGGATCAGGTCGTAGTTGTAAAGCTAGGTACAAGCGTACTCACTGGCGGTACCGATAAGTTAGACAAAGCACATATGGTGGAACTTGTTCGCCAATGCAGTGAGCTAAAAAAGCAAGGTCATCACGTTATTTTAGTATCAAGCGGTGCGGTTGCCGCAGGTCGCGAACAGCTATTAAAACCCTGTGGGCGCACATTAATAGACAAACAAATGTTGGCCGCCATTGGACAGGGGCAGCTCATTCATATTTGGCAAAGCTTATTTGCGTTGTATGGCATTAACGTCGGGCAAATGCTACTAACGCGCGCGGATGTTGACGACAGAGAGCGCTATTTAAATGCACGCGATACCCTCAATGCCCTATTAAATTACGATGTAGTGCCGATCATTAATGAAAATGACGCAGTTGCTACTAGCGAAATAAAAGTAGGTGACAACGATAACTTGTCGGCATTGGTGGCTATTTTAGCCAATGCCGATAAATTGCTGCTACTGACCGACCAACAAGGGTTATTCACCAGCGATCCGCGCACCGACATTAACGCCACCTTGATTGACGAAGTTACCCATATTAATGATGAGTTACGCCAACTTGCGGGTGGCAGCGGTACGAACCTAGGCACAGGGGGTATGGCAACCAAATTACAGGCCGCAGATATTGCCAGAAGAGCTGGGGTTGAGGTGATTATTGCCAAAGGCGCGGATGAAAATGTGATTTTAAAATGCATGAGCGAGCAACTGCCTGGCACCCGTTTTTTAAAACTTACCGCCCCTAAAGATGGCCGAAAAAAATGGTTATTAGCAGGGCCTAAAAGTAGCGGCCAAATTTTAATTGATGCCGGTGCGGTGCATGCATTGCAATCTAAGGGCGCCAGTTTACTTGCTAAAGGCATTACGCGTGCAATAGGTGAATTTGAACGTGGAGATTTAATTAACTTAATTGATGTAAACCAGCAAATTATTGCACGCGGGTTAACGCGCTTTAGCCATCTTGAAATCAATAAAATAAAAGGCGCACATTCTAATCAAATCAGCCAGTTACTTGATTACGATAGCGGCGTGGAAGTGCTACACAGAGATGATATGGTGGTGTTGTAATTAAGCACTTTTTTAACGATATAGCGCAACGTATAATCCGCTTATAGTGTTGCGCTTTTTTGTGTTAAAATCTTGCACCTTAAATTTGTTGTAAAGAGTATTGAAGATGAAATTAGTTCGCTGGGTTTTAGGTTGTATCATCTTATTTTTTAATTTTGTTTTTACGCCGCGTAGCAAAAAACGTGATCCGCAAGAGCAAACTAAGCTTGATCAGCAAACCGCACAATTTAAGCTCTATCAATTCAAAGCATGCCCTTTTTGTGTAAAAGTGCGCCGTTCAATTAAGCGTGAAGGCTTAAAAATTGAAACACGCGATGCAAAAAATGATGAGCAATACCGCCAAGAGCTATTAGAGCAAGGCGGAAAAGTTAAAGTACCTTGTTTACGTATTGAGCAAGATGGCCAAGTAAAATGGCTTTATGAATCAAACGATATTATTGCTTACTTAAACAAAGTAGCCGCTTAAAATATTTATTGGTATTTCATACCATCTCACTTATTAAAAGAGACATTACCATGACAATTCGTACCCGTGTTGCTCCGTCGCCAACTGGTGACCCGCATCTTGGCACCGCTTACATTGCCTTATTTAACTACTGTTTTGCTAAACAGCAAGGCGGTGAATTTGTACTTCGTATTGAAGATACAGACCAAGTTCGCAGCACACCTGAATCTGAACAAGCCATCATGGATAGCTTACGCTGGTTAGGCCTTGAGTGGGATCATGGTCCTGATGTAGGTGGTGAGTTTGGTCCATACCGTCAATCTGAGCGCAGTGATTTATATAAAAAATACGCTCATCAGTTAGTTGAAGACGGCAAAGCATTCTATTGTTTCGCAACCAGCGAAGAACTGGACCAAATGCGTGAAGAGCAAATGGCCGAAGGTCTGCGTCCTAAATACGATGGTCGTGGCTTAAACCATACAGAAGACGAAATTAAAGCAAACCTAGCTGCTGGTAAACCGTACGTTATACGTATGAAAATCCCAAGCGAAGGTACCTTTAAGTTTAACGATTACCTACGCGACGAAATTGAGATCCCGTGGGAAAACGTAGACATGCAAGTGCTATTAAAAGCGGATGGTTTTCCAACGTACTTTTTAGCTAACGTGGTGGATGATCACCAAATGCAAATTAGCCACATTTTCCGTGGTGAAGAGTGGATAAACTCAGCGCCTAAGCTATTAAAACTGTATGAAGATTTTGGTTGGGAAGCACCCGTACTAGGTCACTTACCATTACTGCGTAATCCAGATAAATCAAAACTGTCTAAGCGTAAAAACCCAACGTCTATTAATTACTACAAAGAAATGGGTTACCTACCAGAAGCGGTACTAAACTACTTAGGCCGTATGGGTTGGTCAATGCCTGATGAGCGTGAAAAGTTCACCCTTAATGAAATGATTGAACATTTTGACATGAAGCGTGTATCGCTTGGTGGCCCAGTATTCGACGTAGACAAGTTAAGCTGGTTAAACGGTATGTGGATCCGCGAAAACTTAACTGATGCAGAGCTAATGCAGCGTTTTGTTGACTGGAAATTTAATGGCGACATGCTGGCTAAAGTCTTACCTGAAGCTAAAACGCGTATAAATACACTCTCTGACATGGTTGATTTAGCAGGGCACTTTGTAGGCGGCATCCCGACCTACGACCCAGCGCTATTAACAGCCGGGAAAGCTGATGAAGATGTTATTCGCCAAGCATTACAATTTTTTGTATGGCAGTTAGAAGGCTTACGTAGCTTTGAAAAGCCAGCTATTTTTGCAATTGCAAAAGAAGTAGCCACTTTCCATGAGCTTAAAATTAAAGACTTCTTAGAGCCTATATTTGTGGCTATTACCGGCAAAACATCATCAACTTCGGTATTAGATGCAATGGAAATTTTAGGATCAGATCTATCGCGTGCACGTTTACGTGTTGCGCTTGCCCATTTAGGTATTTCTAAAAAGCAGGCTAAAAAAATAGAACGCGCATACCGCGATTACCCAAGTGCGTAATCGCTTATATAGATTCAAAAGCCGCTTAATTTAAGCGGCTTTTTTGTGCCTGTAATTCTAAGATGGAGTTGCCAGCATAGGGTAAGTAAATAAGAAAAAATGAAACACGTTAACGAGCCAGTGACATAAAATGGCCCATTCTAATCGGCTAGTTTTATAGTAAATATAGCCATAACCAAAACCTGCTACGGCCGCCACAAGCATATAATGAGTACCCGCTGAAAAGTGTGCCAGTGAAAACACACAAGTACTGATCACCGGTGCCAGTAATGCAAATCTGCTCGGGGTTATTAGTTTTGAAAGCTTAGTTTGTATCACCCCCCTAAATAATGCCTCTTCTGCAACGCAGGTAAAAAGTAGGTTGATAGCTATAAATAACAACCAAAATTCAGGTACTTTTGGCGCAAATTCAACAAGGTTTAACGTTAAAGCAGTTATAAGCGCCGCTAAAATAGTGATAATTATGATTAAAGCAGGGTAGCCGATAGTCACTGGCTTTGCCGTTTTATTTTTTGCAAAAAAATAAGCGGCCAGCATTAAACCCGCTAATGCTTTATCAAAATTAGCATACAGGGTAAATGCAATTGCGTTACTGGTGACTTGTTCATTAACAACAATTGGCAGGTTATTAAAACCCGCAAACCAATGTAAGGCTAACCCGAGTGAGGCTGTTATAAATAAAGACGTTAGAACATTACGTTTTAATGCTGAGGTTGCCAATAGCGTAAAGTGAAACAATCCCACATAAACAGCTATAACAGCAACCGCGTTTAAATTTATATATTCTTGATAATAGGCAGTAATAACACTTAGCAGTAATAAGTATTGCCATAATGGTTGGCGAAATACAGTGAGTTTACACTGTGGGAAAACACATAAAATAGCGGCAGCTAAAAAGTAAAAAGTCATTGGCAAATACAGCTTGTTGTTTGATAGAGGAAATGAGAGAAAACGAATTACATAGCGTTATAGTCTCAATTAGATAATTTTGAGCTATTAATAATTATAGGCTTGTCCGGTACAAATAACGGCTAAATCACAATTGTAGCGGGATACTGATTGGCACTGCTCTAGTGTAAATGCATTGCCACCTAAATAAAGCACATTGTTTTTAAGGGATTCTATAGCTTGTGATTTCAAACGGTTATAGCTAATTGAGGATGTTTGCGTATCATCTGAAACATCGCAGCTTTCGCCTTTTATTCCACCAAGGGGGCTTGCACCTCTATCGAGAGCGTCCTGAACACTGTAAAACTGCTCTAGGCCACGTTTTTTGATGTGGCTTGAAACGTGTTCTGATAAAACCTCGTCGTCGATATTGGTTGTGTAAGTAACGTTATTACAGCCAGTTAAAAATGAAACCGCGCATATTAATAAAGAAAAATACTTCATTAGTTAATCCCTTAAACTCGTATTTGCCTAATTTACTTAGTAAATTAGCGAGTTGCAAATTATCATTTTTCGCCTTTATTAAACAGATTCGACCTCTCAAGATTTTTTTTCTGGTAGTATAGCTAGGTTATAAGCAGTTTAAGCAGTGAACACACTATGTTAAGTCCTTACTATCAGCAGCATGCTGATTATGTTTCAATTTCTCGTGAGCAAGGTTGTCGCTTTGCTAAATGTGTAGCCGACGACTACAACCCGCTTCATGATAAAGACGCTAAAAAGTTTTGCGCACCAGGAGACTTACTTTTTTCTCTAGTGTTAGACCGCTATGGCATTAGTGAGCGAATGGAGTTTACCTTTGCCGGTATGGTTGATGAAAATACCAAGCTAAATTTTCCAGAACAACCAGGAGAAGAGTTTGATGTAAACCATGGCGAAAAAGTAATTTTAAAGGTTAAACGCGACGGTAAAACCAGTAAATGCCCAACACTTACAAACAGTTTAATAAAAAATTATGTTGAGTTCTCAGGTGCTGCGTTCCCGCATGTAATTATTCCTTTAATGGGCAAGCAAGAGGTAATGATAAATCCTGCGCGCCCTATGATTATTTATGAATCAATGATAATTAATCTTAATAATATTGATATTAAATCACCGACCCTTGAGTTCGCAGAGCCAAGCTTTGAATACGCTGGTAAACGCGGCAAAATAACCTTGCGCTTTAATTTACTCGAAAACGGCGAAAAGGTGGGTTTTGGTGAAAAACACATGGTGGTATCGGGTATTCGTGAATACTGTCAAAGCACCGTAGATGATTTAATTGCATTTTATAATGAACGTAAAGCCACATTAAAACCAGCTTAAATACTTCATTTTATATAGGCGCTATTTAGCGCCTTTTTTATTACTAAAGCTCAGGTATAATAGCGTTCTTTGTTATTTTAAAGCCAAGCTTATGTCTGCCACATCGTTCTCATCACTAGCCCTAGACCCGTTACTATTAACGGCAATAGAGCAAAATAATTACACTACGCCTACCGCCATTCAGCACAAAACGATACCGCCAATTTTAGCGGGCAAAGACGTTATGGGCAGCGCTCAAACTGGTACTGGTAAAACTGCCGCGTTTGTTTTGCCGCTATTACATAAGCTTTTAAATTCCGCTAAAAAAGACGAACCAGGCATTGCCCGTGTGGTTATTTTAACGCCCACTAGGGAGCTTGCTCAGCAAGTATTTGCAAGCTTTGAAAAATACGCACAAGGTGCAGATATAAAAGGTGCACTTGCCTATGGTGGCGCAAGCATTGGCCCACAAATCAAAGCACTTAAAACAGCGCAAGTAATAGTGGCAACGCCAGGGCGCTTACTTGATCACATAGTGAAGGGCAGTGTGGTGCTTTCAAGCGTGGACTCTTTAGTATTTGATGAAGCAGACCGTATGCTTGATATGGGTTTTATTGACGAAATTAGACGAATACTGCGTCATATCCCAGGCGATCGTCAAACCTTACTGTTTTCCGCCACCTTTGATGACAGTGTATTTGAGCTGAGTAAAAAATTGCTCAAAGACCCTGAGCTTATTGAAGTTGATAAGCGTAACTCTGCTGCTGTAGAGGTTGAACAAGTTATTTACGCAGTAGATGAAGACAGAAAGCGCGAACTGGTATCGCACATGATTGGCATGAAAAACTGGCGCCAAGTACTTATATTCACCCGCACAAAACAAATGGCCGATAAGCTTGCTAAAGAAATGTGTAAAGATGGTTTAAAAACCGAATCTATTCATGGTGATAAATCACAAGGTGCTCGCGACCGCGCTCTTCATAACTTCAAAGAAGGCAGTACACGTGTTTTAGTAGCCACCGATGTAGCTGCGCGCGGTTTAGACATACCGGCACTTAAATACGTAATTAACTTTGAATTGCCATACATAGCTGAAGATTATGTACATCGTATTGGCCGTACAGGACGAGCTGGCGAACAAGGCCTTGCTATGTCATTAGTGAGTCTTGATGAGCAATGGCTACTTGAAGAAATTGAAGTACTGCTTGATACGCGTTTAGCCCCACAATGGCTTGAAGGCTATGAGCCCGACTTAAATAAGCCGCCTAAAGATAACCGCAAAAACACTAACAAAGCGCGTAAAGATCGCGATAAAAAACGTATTACAGGGCAAAGAGCGCCGAATAGAAGACGCAAATAAAAGCTTAGGACTTCATTTAATAGGCAGCTAAGAGTGAACATCGGTCATTGAGATTGGCTGAATATCGTCGTTAATTAATTAGCTAAAAAATCACATCTAGGTGTGTATTCAATATAAAAAGGATTTACAAAACTGTTATGAAAAAAGCTTTAGTTGTTGCAGTAATATTACTAAGTGGTTGTTCTGTTAAACCAATTCAATATGATTTAACTGGGAACTACTCAGGAAAACCAATTACGGTTCAAAAGAATATTCCAACCATATCTGTTAGTGATTTTACATATGAACCTCATCGAAATATAAGCCAATATATGACATCTGGCTTTGGCTGCCTACTGTGCAATGCTGATGGAAGTCATCAGGCATTTGTATATCAGCAACCGGTTAAAAATATTATACAATCTGAAGTGAAAATTGCTTTCAAAGAGATTTCAGCTGGTAAAAATAGTGAAAAATGCACATTGACAGGGCAAATACATGCTGTCGGTTGGGATAGCATTAATGGAGATACGACGGTTGATCTTACTTACATTTTAAAAATACAAGACTCTGCTGAGTATGTTAAAAGGATCAGGGGTGTCTATGATGCTGGTATTTTTGAAATGCAAAAAGTTGATAAGTTTTGGGCAAAGCCAACACGAAAAACTGTCCAAGAATTGGTTTGGGATAATGATTTCTTAAATATTGTAAATAAAAAGTGTATATAAAATAGTAGCATAATAAGTTGCTCAAACGGAAAAATAACAGTTGGCTGCGGCTCGTCCCTCGCGCATTATAGCGAACCATTATTTTCCGCTTAGCAAGGCGTTAGTTGCCTTATTAACATCGCATGTTCAATTTGCTGTACAACTATGTGAGTGAAGACTATACTTGTTCCATTAAATGTACATGTTGAGGTTCTTATGAGAATCGTATCTTTTACTGAAGCTAGAAATGGTCTGAAAGCTGTTTTGGACGGTGTAGTTAATGATGCTGATACAACAGTAATTACACGCCGTGATTCTGAAGATGCTGTGGTTATGTCTTTAGACTACTACAACAGCCTTATGGAAACAGTTCACTTACTACGCTCTCCTCAAAATGCTGAACACTTAAACCGTTCGATAGCACAATACCGTGCTGGTAAAACAACAGCACGAGAGTTAATTGATGAGTAGTAGTCAACGTTTATTGTCGTGGACAGATGACGCTTGGGATGACTACCTGTATTGGCAAACTCAAGACAAGAAGACACTCAAGCGCATCAATAAACTTATCAATGATGTAAAGCGCTCGCCATTTGAGGGAATCGGTAAACCAGAGCCACTAAAAGAGAATCTATCTGGTTTTTGGTCTCGTCGTATTGATGATACTAATAGGCTTGTTTACGCAGTCGATGATCAAGCAATAACGATAATCTCGTGTCGTTACCACTACTAAATTAGGTTCAGCGATCTGGCATCTAACAAAGCATTTAAGAGTGATTCGCAACGCTTGGCGTTTTCGCTTCGCTCAAGTATAGCCAAGCGTCGCTCACACCTTAATGCGGCGTTACCAATGACCGCCCATGGCACTCAGCCGATAGTCGGTATAGAGTGGTTTAACTTACAGTGTAAAGCAGTTATATATCGCTAACGTGGCAAATTAGATTGTTTCTGGTAAATTCATCATTTTTGTCGGATGGCGTGGCTCCGCCACTTATCCGACCTACGTCAAAATGTAGGTTGGTTAAGCCGGAGGCGCCACCCAACAGGCTTTCAAATTCACTTTTCATCCGCTATTGACACTTTGCCGAAAATCAGCTTTGATAAAGTCCTACAATTCAAACCTGATAGATTAAGTTAGTACTTATTAAAATAAACGAAGATAACTACTTGAACTGGTTTGTTCGATGTCGCTTATTATTGTTGCCCGAACCCCGAACCCCG
>NZ_PNCN01000150.1:0-1620 GCF_005886135.1 Pseudoalteromonas sp. S4741
ACACCACATAGGCTCTGCCTTGTCTAAACACCAAACAAACTGCTGCAAATTTAACCTTGGAAGGTAAACAGACCCTAGAGTAACTAAAACTAAGAGGTCATCGTATGTTTAAGCGGGTAATACTATCGGCGTTTGCCATTGTGGGCTTACTAAGTGCAATGAGTGCTATATCGTCAGATGAAATAATCAAACCAACTGATTTAGATGCAACCATGCATGTTGAAAAAATAGTGCTGGGTTCGGGCTGTTTTTGGGGGGCAGAAAAACGCTACGAAGCACTTAATGGTGTGTTAGACGCTGAATCGGGTTACGCCGATGGCCAAGGATTTAAGCCAACCTATAGAAATATCACTAAGTTATCCCGTCGCTTTGATGAAGATAATTACGCCGAAGTGGTGCAGGTTACCTTTAATAGTAATATTATTTCAGCAAGAGAGTTGTTGCAAAATTACTATGAGAGCCACGATCCAACGCAAAAGAATCGTCAGGGTAATGATGTAGGCACGCAATATCGCTCTATTATTTTAACCACTACCGATCAGCAAGCGAGTATCGCAAAAGCCGTCACGAGTGAGTATCAGCAATTATTAAGTAAAGCCGATTATGGAAAAATAGCGACGCAAATAAAGCCACTTGAACGCTTTTATTCGGCTGAAGAGTATCATCAAAATTACCTTGAAAAAAATCCAAACGGCTATTGCCCTGATCATTCAACCGGCGTTGTATTTACACAAAGTGATAAACCTAAGGTAGATAATACTGCATTATTAAATGGCAAACAGATTGTCATTTTAGACTCGCAAAGTTATTGCCCTTACTGCGAAAAGTTTAAAGCGGCCGTTGCCAATGATTATAAAGGCACAATTCCAATGACTTTCCGCCATGCTGATCAGCTTGCTGGGTTAACGATTAAATCGGCGACATGGGCTACGCCTACCATATTATTTTTAGAAAATGGGGTTGAGGTCTATTCTCGCCAAGGCTACATGAACGCAGAGCAATTTTATAAAGCTTTAGGTGCGTTTAAGCTTGGCAACAGTGAAGCTTATAAAGTGGCTTTTAATGCTAAAACCGACAGCCCTTACTGCAAAGAATATGCTATTTTTAAAAACACGCCCGATGGCATCTTTATTGATAAACTAAGCGGTGAGCCATTATTTGATACCCGCGATAGATTTAACTCAGGCACCGGTTGGCTTTCGTTTACCCACCCAATAAAAGATAGTGTAACTCAACATGAAGATAATAGCTGGGGAATGCAGCGCATTGAGCTTAAGTCTAAAAGTACCGGTATTCACTTAGGGCATTTATTTCCGGGTGAGGGGCCTAGAGGGCAAGATAGATATTGTATTAATGCGACTGTTTTAGAATTTGTAGCCAGAAAACAGTAAATTTTAAGCAAAAAAAAGCAGCGATGATTAAGTAACCTGAACTCTGGATAATAAATCTATCTCAAGCAGCTATTTACAGCGCTAACTACGTTGAATTTACTTGCAATAGGCGAGCTATTGACGCGTAATTTCGCCTTGTTTTCACTGGAAATCTCTGGCTAGAGAAAATAAACATAAATATCAATTTTGATTCAATACGTTAGTAAATCTCTTAACCAAAGTTCAGGTT
>NZ_PNCN01000151.1:0-6099 GCF_005886135.1 Pseudoalteromonas sp. S4741
GGTTCGGGGTTCGGGGTTCGCAAGATAAACCAAAGCACAATAAATTCAATCATTTTAGCCATAAAAAAACCCGCGACTTGATTGCTCAAGTTGCGGGTTTTTTAGGGTTTTTAAACAAACGAATTTAAAAACCGTTATTGGTGGAGCTGGGGGGATTTGAACCCCCGCCTACCTCTTTAAAAACAATAGCTTAAAATCATTTGTGTATAAATGGTGTATTTTTAATGTTTGGCACCTTCCATGTGCTGAATACGGCCTACCTGATTTAGGAATTACGACTGCTCTAAAATGGTACATAACGGCTTTAACTGAGTTGACTTTATAACAGCGGTAAGAAAAATTAATATTTATTCTGTGTACGTCAGGTATCATTTGAGCTAGAACACTTTAGCATCATTCAAAGCACTAGTAATTAACCCCACTAGTTACCCGTTCAGTAATAGCGTTTATAAAATCATTATAACTCAACTATTTTTAAGAGAATTCAGCCATTCTTCAGCTGTTATACCTAAACGTTTTAATATTTTTTTGACTAATAGCGACGGTATTTTTTGATCTTGTTTATGCCTACCTAATGTATATATTTTAGAACCACTCCTCCATATTTTCATCTCACTCCCTTTACCATTATCAACATTACAGTTAAATTCCTTTTGCATAAAAGTAAAAAATGAGGACATCATCATAGAGGGAATATTATTGCTTCCCTCCTTAGAGTTATTGCTTACTTCAATACCCTCATTTTTACTGAGCACTTGATGATAGTTAGTAGTAAAGTCAGCTACTTCGTACATGTATTCGTAAACACACTCTATTGGTTCATCTTTCTTTGCTTTGCCTTTACGAATAGCAAATAAGGTGACCAACTTATCGTGAAACTCTCTTAAAATAAAACCTCCTAAGCTATTTATGGCACTAGGAGCTATATCTAACTTTCCTGCACAACGCAATTCATTAGTGATGGTCCATGAAAAACGAAATGTGGATGTTGCTAAATTTATTGCATTGTCATCATCACTACCAATTACAAAACTAGGAAAACCATAATCCATCATTAAATATACTGCTAATTGGTTATTTAATAGCACCTTATTTTTATCTGGTGACCAACTATTAATGTATAAGGGAATCAATTCATAGATATCAAATAATAAGTCCTCATTGCTCATTGATGGATCTGTTTTATTAGGCCTTAAGCCTTGAGAAACCTCTTTAACAGCCTCCTCTAAAAGAACATAATCTCGTAAATTATATAGCCTAATTTGCTCATCTAAAAATCTTGCTTCCATCGGTGTTTCACAAAGACTTTTGAAATCTATGGTGGTTTCGTCACTTAAAATAGCGTTGCTATGAGCATTGATGGCTGTACTAACAAAGCAACTTAAATAGGATTGAACTAGTAAATCAATACTATGCTCAATTAAAAAATTCAATCGGCTACCTGCTTTCCACGTGAAATCATCTAATGGAGATGTAACATTTTTAAAAAGAAAAAGTTGAGCCTCATAAGCAGAGTTACGCCTTTTTTTATACGCTAGCGCCTTCCCTATTCGAGAAAAATGTTTGTATAAGCGACTTTGAAATTCACAAATATCAGGTTCATTGAACCATTCAACTGCATCATCTGGAAATCGGCAACCAACAAGATATTTATTGTGAAGCTCCACACCATCTTTAAATAAATCAACAACAGTTAAGTAATCCTTACTTAACGCACTTCTAAAGTTTGCAGAAAAATACACCGGTCGCTCAAAAGGTAAAACGATATGGGATTCACCGTGCCCATCTGTTAAAAATTTTTTTAAAGAGTCTGGTGCATCAGGTTTAGAATCAAGTGACCTTTGAACCGAATCCTCATGATCTTTTACTAAAGTTTTCTTTAAACTTTTCGAATAAATTTGACGATTATCATTCATTTATACTAATTCCCTTTACTAAATATTTTTCAAATTTTAAAGTAAGGCTATTTTCTTATTTAACTAATCTTCTTATAAACACTATAACCCTACCCCTTGCACTTTTAATATTACTCATAGGTTGCAAATCATTAATCAACAATGGCAATATAGATTTTCAGTGGCCCAAAATTGAAGCGTTAGGTTTTAGCATCATCCCAACTATAAAATGGATTCTATTATGCAATTAGGTGATTATGTAGTAAAGATTAAGCAAGGAGAGGAAGTGGAACATGGATATGTTCTGCTAGAACACAATACAAAATACTCTATAACCCTTAAAAACAATAGTGTTAATGACTGCGATGCAAAAGTACATATAGATGGCGTCCATGTTGGTACTTTTAGAGTTTCCTCCAATAGCAGCTCAACTATTGAAAGGCCTTCTTCTGAAACTGGTTGTTTTACCTTCTTAAAGTTTAATAGTAATGAGGCAATTCAAGCTAATTTGGATAAAAACCAAGATTTGGGTTTAGTATTTGTAAAGTTCATGCCAAAAAAGAGCGCTAAGTATAATTTTCAAAGTGGTGGTTATCAGGAGAGCAATCAACAAGGAGGATATGCCCCACAGAGAGTTTCAGCAGGTGGTACTGGGCTATCTGGTAAAAGCACACAAAGGTTCAATAATGTTAAACCGTTAGATTATGACGAAGAAAAAAGCATCAAAATAAATTTAAGACTAATCTGTAAAGAAAAAGATATTATTAGACCATTAGCGGCTCGAGAAACAGCTATACCTCCATCCCTTTTTAACTCATTTGAAAAAGCTAATGAACATGCTAAAGGAAAAAAAAGTGGCTTAGTAACCAGAAGTACTGATGGTAAAAGTTTTATTTGGCGTCCATATAAATGATTTGGTAAACCTTAATACTGGTTATGGATAATAGCGATTAACCTACTGTTAATTATATCCCCCCCCCTTTTCCTAGGATGGATAACGTGAGTAAAAACAAAATAAAACTTGGTAAATTTGGTATGGGCATACTTCCAAAAATACCAAAAAATAAATTGATACCACTTATAAGCAAAAACAAAAAAAAACTTACCGTTTATAAGCCTATATCTACTGATGGAAAAATGATATTTAGCTCTGGTGAATACTATGAGCAGAATACTTTTTTTGATAAACATGACAAAGTTATTGTATTAACCAATAAAGAACGAAGTTTTCTTGTAGATAATATTTGTTATCAAAATATCCATGTTCGAGTTTTTGAAAACGATTATCCAATTTTTGATGATATTAAATACTCTGGTAACCTTTCAAAAACATACTATATTTTACAAAGCAAAATACAGTATGTTTTAAATTCAGGCATGTATCCTAAGCCTATATTTCAGTTTTATAGTGATATACATCGTAGGGCGATTATTAGAAAAATACCTAAAAAAAGCTCCTTAGACTCATTAGCTTATTTTTGCGACCTTAAGAGCTATCAAGAGGTCTTTCGCATAAAGGAAGAAAGACATACAAGAAAAATATACGCCTTAGATTTCAACTCTATGTACCCTGCTTGTACGCAAGGAGTGTTTCCCAATCCACAAAATCTAATATTTAAACAAGAAAGAAAAAAGCTTACAGAATCAATCCCTATTGGTTTTTATCATGTACTACTCACCAAGCCTAAATCTAACTTTATAAAAAAGTATCACTGTTTTAAGTTATTTGAGTTTACTAAAAACCTCAGTTTTCAATTGAATGATCATCACCAATTAGAGGTTTTTTTAACTAGTGAAGAACTTAATTTTTATAGAAACCATTTTGATGATATTTATATCTATAGCTCAATAACTAGCAGAGACACTCTTGAGCACCCTCGTAGTCATTATGGTATAAAAAAATATAAACAAAGACATCATTCGCATTTATCCGATACAGATAAACATATTATAAAGAGTAACTTAGTAACAATACATAGTTCAACAAACCCCATAAAAGCTAAAAAGAAAACCTTCCTATCAGTAGCAAGTTTAGCCCAATACTTATGGCAAGAGTTTAGGATTTCTATAGAAGGAGGGCTCAATATAAATGAGTTAAAGATTTACTTGGATTCCTTTAGTGGGTTTACCATCTTAACTAATAATGAAAAAATTACTTTATATTATCCTGACCTAAACAGTAATTCCTCAATAATATCTATCTCCGCCTTTATCGTTGCTAAAGCTAGAATAAAGCTCTTGCAAGTAATGGAACATATAACACAGTTTAAAGGGGCTGAAATATGCTATGTGAATACTGATTCCGTACACGCCTCAATTGATGAAGCTTATAGTAATGACTTTGAATTACACATGAAACCATTTATGGGAAGTGGAATTGGCCAGTTAAAAGTTGAGTGTATAGCTAAAAAAGGGTTTTGGTTCGATGTTGGTCGTTACTGGTTATGCGATGAAAATAAAGTAATAAAATATAAAAACATCATTTTTAGCACTGGCAAAAACGATAACTTTTTTTCGGAAAAAAGAAAGATAACTAAGTTGGAACGGTCACATTTTATATCAAATTATAGTGTATCCAGCCTTTTTATAGGTAAAAGTTTTTCCTACACTAAGCGTTTAAATTATGAACATAATACTTTTGAACGATATCAATATAAAGAAATCAAATCAATGCTTTCGACAGGAACTACCTTGCAAGAAGAGAAGCTATCATCGAAAAGAATTAAATTAAATCTTTTTCACCAACTAAAAAAGCGTTATTCTGTAGTTCAACTTCTTTTGATGTTATTCTCTTAAAAATATCAATGTAGTAGTTTGCAACCACATTCAACAACTTGTTTAATACTAGAGGATTTACTTTAGCTAACTTTCCTATATCAATATTTACTCCAAAATCATTTTTATTTTCAACTGTTTTAATCTCATCTTTAGATAAGTCTATTTTTTCAATTATTTGTTCCAATAGACAAGAAAAAACTTTGTGTATTTCCTTCGGTTCATAATCATAATCCAGCATCACATTGAGAGGCTTTAAGTGCCTAACTTTCCAATTCAAGATATATTTTTTTTTGTTTGAAATACGTGTGTCAGTATTTTCTTGTTTCTCGCGCTCAGCCTCTTCACGTGCCTGGGCTATTTCTTTATCTAGATCCGACTGACTTTTGGTAAGAATACTATATATAAAAATATTTAACCTTGTAATGGAAAGTGCTGTTCGCATCACATCAGCAGAGAGCAATAAATGAGCAGAGTTCGTGTTGTAGTAATCATTTATTGTATTATGGATAAACGCTTGAATCATTCCAGTTTTATAATAAGCTGAAAGTTTACTTGATTGTATTTTTTCTACTTCTTTTTTAATTGAATTTTGAAGCTCGCCTCTAAAAGGAATTTCAGAATGTCTAAATAGTACATTTGTGAGTATTTCTTCAAGACAGTTTTCAGATTTAGCAAGTTTAATTAAGCTAGAATCTAGTTTTTCCTCTTTAAAATAAACTAATGCTAGTCGATCAATATAAAGCTTTTTCACTTCATCTTTAAGATGCCTTTCTAAAGCGCTGGATGATTGGCAATTTAAAACCTTGTTCAGAAACTGGGATTTTAATTTTAATAAACTGAAACTTGAAACAATTTCATTATCTTCATCTAAGTAGAGTTTTAGTATATCCTGATGATCCCTTTGTGGCGGAAGCACTGTATTTTTATCTTCATCAAAATATCTTGCCTCGTTATCTTGTCCATAAACAAGATCAGGAATACCTGCTGCCATCTCTAGATCTGTAAACCCTTCCCCCCAATAGTCGTAAGACATGTACATCCTTAGTTATAAATTATCTCTCATACTTAAAAATAGGAGTTGCAAATTTCAACTCCCATACTTATATTCCTTTGTACTATCGGCATCAGAGATACAAGTAATATACTTGTATCTTTTTAGTATATAGTGTTGCTGGCGCAACATTGCAGCAGAGCTGCTTGTAACATTAGCTTTGTAATAGCGAAATGTTAGATGCCAAACATTTCGCTATACTTTTATTTTTTAAAGTAAAAAACCATAAAAAGTCTGGCATGTTCCAGTCTCACTATCAAGTAGTGAAGATGGCACTTTTTTGTTTTTTGATTTTTTGGGCTTTGATTTTTTATTAAGCCGAGCTTTTCTTTTAACAAGCGTCTTGCATTAGACTTTGAATCGCCCCGTGTTTGC
>NZ_PNCN01000152.1:0-10654 GCF_005886135.1 Pseudoalteromonas sp. S4741
CGAACCCCGAACCCCGAACCCTGAATCTTTGGATTTTTGGATGTTTAGACGTCCATTGACTTTTTTTAGTAAACAGATAACAATAGCAGCCTATTTTCAAGGTGCTTGCTAAACACTTCAATGGTGTGATTTTTTTAGTAGGATAATCGGGAAGTTGGTGCGTTTTCATTGATGAAGTCAATCCCAACACTGCCCCCGCAACGGTAAAGTTATGCTGTATTAAATTATGGTAACTGAGTCCGGAGACCGGCCTTGATTTAATCTTACTTACTAACATCTTTGCGGTGGGCAAAGATAGGGGACATGATGTTAAATAAAACTGCATTGGGTGTGGCCATTTCGGCTGCACTCTCTATTTCTGTATCTGCTGCAGAACAAACCATTGAAAAAATAACCGTTACTGCGAATAAATTTGAACAACCTATAAATGATGTATTAGCAAGTGTTGCAGTTATCGAGCGCGCTGATATTGAAAAAGCGAATTACCGAGATTTACCAGCAATATTAAATACCATAGCTGGGATAGATATTGTTCGTAATGGTGGGTTAGGTCAAAAGGCAGATATATTTGTTCGCGGGGCCAGCGCTAAATATACCTTAGTATTGGTTGATGGCGTAAGAGTGAGCGATGCAAGTTCAGGTAGTGTATCGCTGACGAATATTCCAGTTAACAGTATCGAGCGTGTTGAGCTTATTAAAGGGTCAAGAGCTGCTATTTATGGCTCTGATGCGGTAGCCGGAGTAATTAATATTATCACCCGTAAAGCTTCAAATAACTCGCTTTCGGCTACTTTAGGCAGCCATAGCTACAGTAATTATCAGCTTGCTGGTGGGCTTGTAAAAGAGGCGCTTAGCTTTAATTATAATTTAGGCTACGAAGAGACGGATGGTTTTGATGTAACTGGCAAAGATCCAGCGGCTGAGTACACAAAAGATCATGATGATGATGGCTACAAAAATAAAAACATTGGCTTTAATTTAGCTTATGAACTTGCTGAGCTAGGCCAATTGAGCCTGCAATCTCAGTACAGTGAAGGTGAAGCACAATATGATAATGCATGGGGTAACGATGCCTACGACTTTGAAAATTACACCGCTAAGCTAGGCTGGAAGAAAGCCTCAGATATATATAGCCAAAGTACTTCGGTGAGCGTTTCGCAAGAAGAAAATACCCAAACAGGTACCGATGTGCAGCAAGTGTATAGCACAGAGCGTGTTGAGTTTGAATATCGAGGGCTTTATACCCTTACTGAAGAACTTGATATATCGGGTGGCTTTAATTATTTATCTGAGGATTTATCAAACTCGTCAGCAACGTCATCAGAAGAAAAACGCGATAATAAGGCGTTGTTTATAGGCGCGTTTTATAGCCATAACAAATGGTTAGCAAATGCGGTTGTTAGAACCGATGATTATGACTTCCATGGCCGTGCAAACACTTACAGTACAGGACTTGGTTACAAAGCAAATAACTATGTAACACTACGTTTAAATCACGGTACTGCATTTAGAGCTCCTTCGTTAATTAATGCGTTTGTGACTAACAGCCCGTACTATTTACCAAACAATAATATTAAACCTGAAGAAGCGTTAAATAATGAGCTTGGTATAACTTTAGAAACCCAATGGGGCCGTTATGATATTGCTATTTTCGATAACCGTATCAATAATTTGATTAGTAATAATTATGATGCAGACTCAGGTAAATATATTGCCACTAACATAGATAAAGTATCTATGCAGGGATTTGAGCTGTCGGCAGAGTTTTCAGCGTTAGGCTTTGAACACTCGGTTAATTTTAGCTTTTTAGACGCTACAGATGAAAAAACGAATACCGATTTACCACGTAGACCTTCTGAATCGTTTAATTATCAACTCGCTAAAACATGGGGTGATTTTGATGCCAGCTTGGATATGCAATATCGCTCATCGCGTCCTTCGATTGCGTATTATGACTCGGAGCTCGCTGCTTATACGGTATTTAATATAGCAGCCAATTACCAGTTGCTAGATAATTTGTCGTTAGCTGCTCGAATAGAGAATATTACTGATGAAGAATATTTTACTGCTGCGACGGGCTTTGCTGCCAGTGGTAAGCTATTAGGTTATAACAGCGCAGGAAGAACTTTCTTTGTAGGGGCAAATTATCAGTTTTAGTCACTTATTCTAGTTGCCAAGGAACAAATAGCCCAGCTTATTGCTGGGCTATTTATTAAAAGCACTTTATTCCGATAAAAACTCGCTAAATTCGGTTTCAAACTTATGTAATTTGGGTGCAATTAAAATACTGCAATAGCCCTGCTCAGGATTTTCATTGTAATAGTCCTGATGGTAGTGCTCTGCGGGGTAAAAAGTGGTTGCTGGGCTCACCTCAGTCACTATAGGTTCGCTAACATGACTTCGCAGCTCTGCAATAACTGCCTGTGTTTGTACTTGTTGTTGCTCATTATGATAATACACAACGCTGCGGTATTGAGTGCCTATATCGTTACCTTGGCGATTTAGTTGTGTGGCATCGTGTAGGGTAAAAAACATCGCGAGTAAGGTTTCAAAGCTGATAACACTGGCATCAAATTCAACCTTAATTACCTCTGCATGGCCACTGTTGCCAGTGCAAATAGTTTTGTAGGTTGGGTTATCAGTATGTCCACCAGTATAACCAGAGCAAACACTGAGTACACCTTTTACACGCCTAAATGCTGCATCAATACACCAAAAACAGCCGCCGCCGAGTGTTGCTACTTGTGTGGTCGAACTCATAAGTACTTCCTCAATTGTTAGGGATATGTGCACTGAATAAAGCGCCGTAACAGCTAGTTACGACGCTCTGAGTGACTTAGATCTCTTTAAGCGGTTTTTCAGCGGCTTGCTTATCAAGTTTTTGTTGTAAAAACTCAGGTGATTGTGTATTTCGCGCTAGTGCGTAATAAGCGGCTGGCACCACAAACAGAGTTAGTATGGTTGCCACCGTTACGCCTGTAAATACCACCACACCAATTACCATTCTACTTTCCGAGCCTGGACCGGAAGCCAACACCAAAGGTACGGCACTCATAACCGTTGTTAGGGAAGTCATAATAATAGGGCGCAAACGCTGTGTAGCCGCTTGTAAAATGGCCTCACTAAATTCTACGCCTTTATCACGTAACTGGTTGGTAAATTCAACAATCAGTATACCGTTTTTAGCACTTAACCCTATGAGCATAACAATACCTATTTGGCTGTATATATTAAGCGTTAACCCCATACTCCACAGCCCAAACATGGCACCCATTAAACCAAGTGGCACAGTTAACATAATAACAAATGGATGCATAAAACTTTCAAACTGAGCTGCCAGTACTAAAAAGGTCACGGTTAATGCCAGCACAAACACATAGGTCATGGCTGAGGCACCTTCATAAAACAATTGCGACTCACCTTTATAGTCAATGGCACCATCAATGTCGTTTTCCTCTGTGGCAACCTTGTTTAAAAAGTTTAGTGCTTGTTCTAGCGTGTAACCATCAGCGAGGTTGGCACTTAAAGTAATTGCACGCATTCGGTTATAGCGGTTTAAACGCGAGGCGGTGGCTTCTTCTTTTAATCTAATAAGGCTATCAAGAGGAACAAGTTCTCCGCTACGTGATTTTAGGTAAATATTTGAAATATCAGTCGGGTTGGCAAAGTCTTGTTTTGTGCCCTTTAAAATTACATCGTATTCTTCACCGCGGTCAATAAAGGTGGTTACACGGCGTTGGCCAAGCATGGTTTCAAGTGTACGACCCACATCAGAGACTGATACGCCTAAATCAGCGGCTTTATTTTTATCAATACTGACTAAAAACTGAGGGAAGGTTTCTTTATAATCATGATCAATGCGCACTAACCCAGGGTTTTTCTCTGCTCGTTTAATAATTCTATCGCGCCAATCAGCTAGCTGAGCATAATCATTACCTTGTAAAACAAATTCAATAGGGCGAGATGAACCACCTCCGCCAATACCACGGCGCATAATTGCAAAAGCACGTATATCGGTGACCTCTTGCATTTTACCGCTTATTTCATCCATGACTTCCCAGGTTGAACGTTTGCGTTTATCCCAATCCGCCATACCAACAATGGCTACACCACCACTGCCACCCCAGCCTGGAACTCGCACTAAAACTCGGCTTAGTTCGCCAGATTCAGAGTAAGGCATTAAGCGCTCTTCTATCTTTGCCATATTAGCGGCATTATTCTCATAGCTAGCGCCTTCAGGGCCATTCATAAGTACAAAAAAGGTACCACGGTCTTCTTTAGGGGTAAGTTCAGACGGTATTTGTAAAAATAGTGAATAACTAACAAACCCAGCCAAAACTAAGCTCAGCATTAAGCCCCATTTACGAGTCATGTTTGACGCTAAAGCGTTACGGTATCCATTTTCTAATTTAGTAAAAAAGCGATCCATTACTTGGCTAAACTTACTTTCTTTTTCAGAAGCTTTTAACACCTTTGAACACAATGCCGGAGAGAGTGTTAATGCAGTAATACTGGAGAAGAACACGGCGGCACTTACTGCCATTGCAAATTCTGTAAATAGTGCGCCTATTCGTCCTTCCATAAACACCAATGGTACAAACACAGAGATCAGCACTAGGGTGGTGGCTATAATTGCAAAGCCTACCTCACGGGCGCCGCGATAAGCTGCCAATAAAGGCGGCTCCCCAAGTTCTATGCGGCGGTGAATATTCTCTAGCATTACAATGGCATCATCTACCACTAAGCCTATTGCTAATACTAGTGCCAGTAGAGTTAATAAGTTAATTGAATAACCCATTGCTAATAAAAACATAAAACTACCGACTAAGGCGACCGGTACGGTGACCGCAGGAATAAGTGTGGCGCGAATATTACCTAAAAATATAAAGATAATAAGCACTACTAACCCCATAGAAATTGCTAAAGTTTTATAAACCTCATTAATTGATTCTTTGATAAATACTGAAGAGTCGTAACTGTCTTCTATAGTAGTGCCTTCAGGTAAATTACGTTTTATTTTTTCCAGTTCACTGCGGGCGTTATCAACTACTGTAAGGGTATTTGCTTTGGCTTGTTTAACAATACCCATACCAATCATATTACGGCCATTTCCGCGAAATAAGCTTTCATCATCGGCGGCTTCTAATTTTACGTCAGCCACTTCCCCTAGACGTACTAAATAACCATCTTCACCTCGTTTAATAACAAGGTTTTGAAAATCACGTTGGTTTTTATAGCTGCGTGCAGTGCGCACAGTAAAATCACGGTCTACCGATTCAATTTCACCCGCCGGAAGCTCTACATTTTCACTGCGCAGTGTTTGCTCTATATCACTAGAGGTAATGCCACGGGCTGCCATTGCTTGGCGATTAAGCCATACTTTCATGGCATACTTTCGCTCACCCCCAATACGCACATTTGATACACCATCAACAACGGCCAAACGGTCGACAATAAAACGCTGTGCATAATCAGAAAGCTGCAATGAATCCATGGTTTCACTGTTAAGTACAAACCACGCGATAGGGCTTTCGTCACTATTTGATTTTGATACTTCAGGAGGGCGTACTTGCTCTGGTAGGCTGTCTAATGCCCGTGCAACACGCTCACGTACATCGTTAGAGGCATCGTCTATGTCGCGGTTAATATTAAACTCAATGGTAATGTTTGAGCGGCCATTACGACTCGATGAGTTAATACTTTTAATACCCTCAATCCCCGAAATACGGTTTTCGATAACTTGGGTTATTTTTGTTTCAATAATTTCAGCAGATGCACCGGTATATTCAGTACTAATATTTACAATCGGTGTTTCAATATCAGGGTACTCGCGCAAAGGCAGCATACTAAAAGCAACTAAGCCAAAAGTGAGTAACAGTAAGTTAATAACAATCGCAAAAACGGGGCGTTTGACGCTAGTATCGGTAATTTTCACGTGTTACCCCTTAACGCTTACTTTGCTACCAGAGCGGATTTTGATTATTCCCTCGGTAACAATCTGCTCGCCGTTCTTTAACCCCTTGTCTATTGCAACCCAGCCATTGTTTCTACTTGCAACATGTACCTCTATGCGATTAGCTATGCCATCTTCAATTTGAAAAACATAGTGTTTATCTTGCAGAGGAATAATTGCTTTTTCAGGCACCATCAGCGCTTGATTGCTGCTTAGCTCTAGTGCAGTTTTAAGTAGCATACCAGGGCGAAGTAAACCCGATTTATTAGCAAAACTGGCTGTTACTTCTACACTGCGAGTGATTGAATCAATACGTGAGCTTATATGGGTTACTTTACCGCTGAATGTTTGATCAGGGTAAGCATCGTTTTGAGTGCGAACAATCATTCCGTTTTTCAATTGAGCTAAATACTTTTCAGGCACTTTAAAATCAACTTTTATAATACTAATGTCATCGAGGGTTGTGATCACAGTACTATTATTAATATACGCACCCACCGATATTTCGCGTTTCCCCAGTAATCCAGAAAAAGGCGCGGTGATGGCCATTTCATTGAGTTTGGTTTTAGCACTTTCAAGTTGTGCTTCGCTGGCATCAACGCGAGCGAGTTGTTCTTCAAGCAATGACTTGGCCGTCGCTTGCGAGCGAGAAAGCTCGGTTAGTCTGGCTAATTGGCGTTTTTCTTCTTGTAAATTAATGCTAAGTTCTTTTACTGCAAATTGTTCTTGTTGGTTTTGCAGTTGTACTAATTTTTGTCCTTTGCTGACCAAGTCGCCATCTTCAAAGTAAATGCTAGTGACATAATCGTTTTGGGCGCTTTTAATGTAGATAGCCTGATTAGCACGAGCACTGCCAATGGCTTCAATCATAATTGCGTTTTCTTGCGATCTTACCGTGTGGGCAGAGACTTGCGTTGTCATTGCCGAGTAATTGGCTTGCTCGCCCTGTGATGCAGGAAAATACAAATAAACGCTAAAAATTATTAGTAACGAAATAATAAATGGAAATAAGGCTTTACCTGATTGTTTAGAGTGCATTGTTTTCATACCTGAAAATAGATTATAAGTATTGTACGAAATCAGGACAAAAAAAGGCGGTTATGTATCTCATTAATTTGTGCGTTAAGCGTAAAAATAACTGATACTTAGTCATTGCGCATATTTAACAGTAATAATGGGAGTTAATTGATGAGCTTTAAAACATCATGCAAACGCTGTTTAACGCTGAGAAAGTTAATATTGTGGGCTATTATTATGTTTATATTTTATATGGCGTTTTTTCAGTATGGCTAATATAAATAAACAAATACTAAAATACCGAGCGCAAGGCGCTAAAAATGGAATTGAAATATTAGTGGTCGGCAGCATTGGCTTGATTATTATCATGCTGTTTAATTTATTACGCCCAGGCGAAATAAGTATTATCGAAATTTTTTTAGTAAGTTTATGTATTGCTGCAATTTTAATTGGCTTTTTTAAAACACAAGAACCTTTTTATAGTATTATTTTAACTGAGCAGCAATTAATATATCAGCATAAGTATGGACAATGGCATTTACACCCAGAGAATTTGCACCATTGTGGTATACCTAATGTTGATAATGGCATTGATTACCTTGAGCTTAATGCGATTGGTATTAAGTTAAATGATATAGATTCATTCTTGTCTGCTTTAGCTCCAAGAATTGCGGGTAAATTGTTGATAGAGCAGCGACATTTCTTTATGCAAGTTGTTCAAAAAAATTGCAAAAATGGGCATTGCCCATCAGAATGGTTAGTTGAAGATAATAAATATAGGTCAAAAAAAGGAATTGACTATAATGGGCTCATAGCGATGTTTGCTAATAGGGCTAAGCATCTTCAGCTTTTAACAGGGTATGACTTACTGTTACCAGCGAGTGTAATAGAAAGTGATATTTGGGAATTTAGCGCAAATTTAAATAAATGGAAGCGAGATCCCTCTCAGTTTATAAAGTCGCAGTGTGAATAATAATATAAGCACTCACTGCGGGATTAGGAATAACTATGAGCCAAAACAGATCTTTCATTAAAAGTGGTCGAAACACCATAATACATAAAGACAGAAAACTAGATTTAGTGATTGTTAATGGTGAGACTCACCCTAAAATTAAAGTAACAAGCAATGGTCTTGAGCCATTTAAAGAAGAACTGCCAAAAAACCGCCGAGATGCAAAAGAGCGTTACCTCGATGTTGTTTATATTACGAGTGCTGATGTATTTAGCGAAGAAAAACAATTGTTGTTTATTCAATCCTTAGATGGCCGCGAATATAAAGTAGATTACAGTAAAGTTGGCACTAAATTATTTGTTCGTATTCATCAAGATAGTTACTTGTAGTTTATAATGGCATTTTTTTTGCTTAATAGTTTTATTAGATAATTTTAAGACAAAAAGGTGCTGAGTATGAAAGCAATTTCGTTAATACCACTTATGTCATGTTTGCTTTTGGCTGCATGCGGAGGGGGAGGCGGTGCTGATAACAGTGATATAAAAACATCAGTATTTGCAGGTAACGATCTTCAAGTTGTAGAAAAATCAGAGTTTACTATTTCTGCAAAAGGCTCTCCTGCAAATGGTACATTTACTTGGCAGCGTGTAAGTGGCCCTATTATAGATGTGTTTCCGCTTGAAGGGGCTGAACAAACCATTACTGCACCAGATGTAAAGTCTGACAGTGAACTGGTATTAAGAGTTAGCTATCAAACCTCAGATGGCAGTTTAGTAAATGACGACTTGAGTGTTTTCATTGCCTCTAATAATCAGCTTCCTCTTGCTGTTGTTACTCAAGTTGCTCCTGCAAACTTGCCCTCAGTTTATAAGGATACTGTAACTCTTAGTGGTTTAACTTCCACAGACCCAGATGAAAATGGCGAAATTAGCAGTTATTTGTGGCAATTATTGTCAGGGCCGGATTTAACAATTGATAGCTATACCAATCCAACGCTTAGTTTTTCTCATCCATTATTAGAAAATAACACCAACTTAAAATGGCAGCTCACCGTAACAGATGATGAGGGCGGAGTATCTGCATCACAATTTGATATGACCCTTAATAAAACAGCTCAAGTGATTATTGCCGATGCAGGCGCTAATCAAACAGTAGAAGAGTTTGATAAGGTTATTTTAGATGCCACTGCAAGCGAAGCGGCAACTCAATCTTATCAATGTATGTGGCAACAACTTACCGGTAATGCAGAAACCCTGATTGAATCACAGTCATGTACTGCCAGCTTTTTTGCCTCTGATATTGATTTAAATGCAACGCTTAGCTTTGAAGTACAAGTTATGGACTTAAAAGGGCGCACCGACACAGATACCGTATTTATTGATGTAACACCCAAAGCGCTTGGGTTAATAAATGATACAGGGGTAGGAGAGTGTTATAACAATACTCAGCGAATTAACTGTAATAATGATGAATTTCCAGCTCAAGATGCTGATCTTGGGCGCGATAGTTTTGCCAATCGTTTAGGTAAAGTGGGTAAAGGGAATCTGGCTTTTGATTACACCAAGCTTAATGAGTTTGCCGATGAGCTTCTCGATGATGCGCAAAACTTTAGCTGTATTCGTGATAATACTACCGGCCTTGTTTGGGAAGTGAAAAGCCCTTATTCCGGTGTGTTACCAAATACCACTTTACGAGATGGACAAAACCGCTATATTTGGCAAGGGACTGTCAATAGTGGCGATGTAGCGGGTAGTGATAATACCACATGTCCGAGCAATACTGATTGTGGCTTACAAACCTATATTGATGAAGTTAATGCGCTTGATTTTTGTGGCGGCAGTAATTGGCGTTTACCTACTTATACTGAGTTGTTAGGCTTAATTGATTACGGTAAACAAGGGCAAAATGTATTGATAGATACTGCATTTTTTCCTAATACACCATCGACTAACAGTGTAGGGCATTTACGTTACTGGACCTCACAGACCGCGGTTGATGGTGCCAGTTTATCTCAGGCTTACACTATCGATATGATGGATGGCAATGATTTAGCCTATCCAAAAGATAATACCGCTTACGTACGCTTAGTTAGAAATCGTTAAGGTGATTATTATGAAATTAATTAAAGTCTCTATGTTATTAGCCTTGGGATTATGCCAGTCACTTGCAGCGCAGCAGTGTTATGAAGAGGTAGCGACTAGCGATGATACCGACCGATTTGTGATTAATAATGATGGCACTGTGTCAGATACTAAAACAGGGCTAATGTGGCAGCGCTGTAACTATGGTCAAGTTTATAATAGCGAAACAACTAGCTGCGATGGTGATACTCAACCATTAAACTGGCAGGCCTCACTTAAAGGCGCACTGAATGACACCACGGCAAATTATAACGACTGGCAAGTGCCGAGTATTAAAGAGTTAGCTAGTATAGTAGATCACCGTTGTACCGATCCAAGTATTAATGCGGGTATTTTTTTAGCAACGCAGTCGCAAAATTATTGGTCTAATACCTCGGGTATTAGCAATATAAATTCGGCATGGGTTTATCAATTTTCCAGTGGTTTAAATAGCTTACATGCTAAAACAAGTAACGTATATTTACGCCTAGTACGCTATGAGAAGTAGTTAATTAGGGGCTGTTGATCTTTCAAGGTTAAATTTGCAGCAGTCTGTTTGGTATTTAGGCAAGGCAGAGCCTATGTGGTGTGGTTATTCCCCATAAATAGTCG
>NZ_PNCN01000153.1:0-1230 GCF_005886135.1 Pseudoalteromonas sp. S4741
CGCGGCATAAAGCCCCGCCTTGTATCTCTCTGTAATAGATGATTAGCTATCATTTATTACATCGGAAGTTAGTGAGCTTGTAGCCCCGCCCAGTACTTGATACTGAGCCGTAGATTAAGCCCTAGCTTCCAATTCTCAACAAACTGAATGGTATCCAAGCACTCTTAGATTAAGTTGATGCTGTATGTACAAGGGGAGTAAGTAGAGATGATGTTTATTGGTTTTGATATCAGTAAAGATAAAGTTGATTTATGTTGGCTGAGAGATCCAATCACTAATAAAAAGAAAACAAAAGTATTTAAAAATAACCACCTAGCTTTCAAGGAAATTAAGCAGTGGCTTTTAAGTACAACCAAAACTATAGCTGAGGAAATCGTTATCACGGTAGAGCCAACCGGTGTTTACCATGAGCCGTTAATGTACTTTTTATACCAGCAAGGATTCAATATTATTCTCGCTAACCCTAGCAAAGCAAAAAAATATGCTGAGGCTCTAAATGTTGTTCATAAAACAGATAGGTCAGATGCGATAATGCTTGCAAGCTACGGTTATGCTAAGCAATCAACCGTTAACTTCTGGCAACCTGAAGCAAAGGAAATTAGAGAGCTTAAATCCTTACTGCGTCGACTTGATGCATTGGAGTCCAATAAACAACGAGAGCAGAATCGATTAGAAGCAAGTGAGTTTAATGCGACATCTGAGCGAGTCACTCAATCATTAAAAGAAACGATTAACTTTCTAGATGATGAGATAAAAAAACTTAAGTCAGATATTGATAGTCACATAAATAGCTTTCCTGACTTAAAGAAGAATAGAACGTTACTAGAAACAATCCCCGGTATTGGGCCTGTTATGTCTCGGGAGCTGACGTATATATTCGCCGCTAAAAATTTCAGCAGAGCTAAGCAAGCTGCTGCCTACTGTGGCTTAATACCGCGGCTGCATGAATCTGGGAAAATGAAGGGCCGTACAACTATGAGCAAGCTAGGGCCCTCAAAAATAAGAAGTAAACTTTATATGGCAGCAGTAGTCGCTGGGCAGTGGAATTATAAGATACAACAGCAAAAAATAGCCTTGCTGAATAATGGCAAAACGTCGATGCAAATCATTGGCGCCAATATGCGTAAACTCATTCATATATGTTTTGGTGTAATAAAAAATCAAGAAGCGTTTAAGCTCCAAGAAAGTTAAATACGATCTTGAAGCCTATAAAGAGAGATGGTATCTACA
>NZ_PNCN01000154.1:0-8984 GCF_005886135.1 Pseudoalteromonas sp. S4741
GTTTTTATTTAAATATTATTTAATATCTTGCGTTTATAAATCATATTTTACATTAACTAAAACCCTATAACATGTAATAAAGCAAAGGTGAACTATGCCAATTTAGCACTCATAACTAAAGCGAGTTGCTCATACATCCCCCCCCCCAAGTTTAGCTCGCCAATATTAACTAGTGAATAGCTCAGTACCCACACACCCGATAACACATAAAAAAAACAAAGGATTCGAGCCATACACAATTAATGGATTAACAAGACGTTCGGGTTTTACTATGTCGCAAAGCCACACAAAAAAGGCCAGTACAATACAGGCAATCCCTGAGGTGTAAATAACAAAGGTACTGGTCCAAAGCGGTTTATTAATTGGCATAATCAGCGAGCCTAATTGCTCTAGAGCAATACCGACAACCCCGATTAACAACAAACGCTTAATACTTGTCCATTGACTGCTAGAGCTGGTAAGTAGGCGGGTAACCTAAAAGCCAAATAAAACACTCACGACACTAGGTAAGGTGCTCAAAAGCCCTTCTGGATCAAACGCTAATCCTTTACTTCACCACAAATGCGGTTCACCTAACACCGCTATATAAACCGTTCTATCCAGGTTATTCTCTAGTGTATAGGCATTATTAGAACCAACACTTAAAAGCAGTAACCAATATGTAATTAAAATAACAACCGATAAGCTGATCACCCCTCGCCTATTGAGTAACAATACACAGATAGACGCTAAAATATAGGCAATGCCTATTCGCTGTAATACACCCAGTATTCTCAAGTTTTCAATGCTCGTGGTAAAGGGGTAAATATTTAACGCTAAGCCAATAGCAAAAATAATTGCTGCTCGTTTTATCAGCCGTAACACTTGGCTTGCATTAGCTGTGCTGTTGGTTTTTTTAATGAAAAAAGCCGCAGAATCAATAATGAAACGGCGGCTTTAAATCAGAATATTTAACTTTATATTATGCTGTGGTTATTAAACTTTATAAAGCTTGTTCAAGCTCAGGTAATACATCAAATAAATCAGCAACTAAACCGTAATCAGCCACTTGGAATATTGGCGCATCTGGGTCTTTATTAATGGCCACAATAATTTTTGAATCTTTCATGCCAGCTAAATGCTGAATAGCACCACTTATACCTACGGCTATGTATAAATTAGGCGCAACAATTTTACCTGTTTGACCTACTTGCATATCGTTAGGGACAAAGCCTGCGTCAACCGCTGCACGTGAAGCGCCAATTGCAGCCCCCAGCTTATCGGCAATACCATTAAGAAGTGCAAAGTTTTCACCATTTTGCATACCTCGACCACCTGAAATAACCACATCAGCTGCAGTGAGCTCTGGGCGTTCAGATTCGGTTTGCTCAACACTAACAAAGCTACTTAACAGTGAATCAGAGACCGTATCTAAGGTTGTGACATTAGCTGGCGCTTGTTCGCCTTGTAAATCAAAGCTACTTGCACGCACGGTGATCACTTTTTTATTATCGAGTGATTTAACCGTTGCTATGGCATTTCCCGCATAGATTGGGCGTTTAAACGTGTCTGCGTCAATAACAGCAATAATTTCTGAAATTTGTGCAACATCTAATAATGCGGCAACACGCGGCATAAAGTTTTTACCTGTCGTTGTGGCACTTGCCACAATATGGCTGTACTCACCTGCAAGTGATAACACTAAATCTGTCATGCTTTCGGCAAGTTGATGCTCGTACACCGCGTTATCTGCAAGTAATACATTTGTAACCCCCTCAGTGCTCGCAAGTGACTCACTCATGGCACCTAAGTTTATGCCAGCTAACAATACATCGACATCAAAGCCTAATTTTTTAGCGGCGTTAATGGTTTTTGAGGTTTCTGGTTTTAAGGCACCGTTATCGTGCTCTGCAATTACAAGAGTTTTCATTTAAATCACCTTTGCCTCTGTTTTAAGTTTTTCCACAAGCTGTGCAACGTCTTCAACAATAATGCCGCCGCTGCGTTTTGCTGGTTCTTCTACACGAACGACTTCAATACGCGGTGTTAAATCGACACCTAACGAATCAGCCGCAATAACTTCTAGCGGTTTACGTTTGGCTTTCATGATATTAGGTAGCGACGCATAACGTGGCTCGTTTAAACGTAAATCGGTGGTTACAATCGCTGGTAAATTAAGTGCAACAGTTTGCAAACCGCCATCAACTTCGCGGGTTACATTCACTTTGCCATTTTCAATAACCACTTTTGAAGCAAATGTACCTTGGCCGCGATTAGTTAATGCAGCGAGCATTTGGCCCGTTTGATTATTATCAGAATCGATAGATTGCTTGCCTAAAATAACGAGCTCAGGAGATTCTTGCTCAACCACTTTCGCAAGTAACTTTGCAATATGGAGAGATTCTAGGTTTTGCTCGGTTTCAACATGAATCGCTTTATCAGCGCCAAGGGCAAGTGCTGTGCGTAATTGCTCTTGTGATGCTTTAGCGCCAATAGTCACAACAACCACTTCGCTTGCAGTACCCGCTTCTTTTAAACGAATCGCTTCTTCTACCGCAATTTCACAAAATGGGTTCATTGCCATTTTTACGTTTGTTAAATCAACACCGCTGTTATCAGGTTTAACGCGAGCTTTTACGTTGTAATCAATCACTCTTTTTATTGGTACGAGAACTTTCATAGGGACTCCATAATTATTTAAACCTATAAGCTAACGTATACGTCAACCTATTTATTTTATGAAATCAGACTACTTCCTGTTGACGTAAACGTCAACCTAAAATAACCTTAAACTATTCACAACCTGTAACGTTTAATTTGCATCACAAAATAACAGGTTGCTTAGCTTACTTTTTGCCTATAGGGCAAGAGTAAGTCCGTCATAGATAAAGAGGTTATTATGATTGAACGCGAAACCATGGAATTTGATGTTGTTGTTGTAGGGGCAGGCCCTGCTGGGCTCTCAACAGCAATTAAACTCGCGCAGCAAGCACAAGAAAAACAACAAGAGTGCATGATTTGTGTGGTTGAAAAAGGCTCTGAAGTGGGCGCGCATGTATTATCAGGTGCTGTTTTTGAAACCAAAGCATTGGATGAACTACTGCCAAACTGGCAAGAATTGGGCGCGCCTGTTACGACTAAAGTCCAAAGCGATGAAATTTATTGGTTTAATAACGAACAAAAAGCAACCTCTATACCTCATTTTGCAACCCCTAACACATTTCATAATAACGGTAACTACATTGTTTCTATGGGGAATGTATGTCGTTGGCTTGCTGAGCAAGCAGAAAACTTGGGCGTTGAAATATTTCCAGGCTTTAGTGCTCATTCACTTATTATTGAAGATGATGTTGTTAAAGGCATTATTACCGGTGATATGGGGCTGGATAAAAACGGCGACGAAAAAGACGGTTACATGCCGGGTATGGAGTTACGTGCTAAATACACGGTATTCGCTGAAGGCTGTCGCGGCCATTTAGGTAAGCAACTGATCAATCAGTTTGCTTTAGACGATGAAAGCTCGCCACAGCATTACGGTTTAGGCTTTAAAGAAATTTGGCAAGTAGATGAATCTAAACATCAGCTTGGTAAAGTAGTTCACGGAACCGGTTGGCCATTGAGTGGCGATACTGGCGGTGGTGCTTTTATGTATCATAGCGAAAACAACCAAGTGGTGGTTGGTTTAATTGTTGATTTAAATTATTCAAATCCACATTTAAGCCCATTTGATGAGTTTCAGCGTTTAAAACACCACCCGGTATTTAAAAAAACCCTTGAAGGGGGTGAGCGTATTGCTTATGGTGCGCGCGCCATTGCCAAAGGCGGTTTACACTCTTTGCCTAAAATGCATTTCCCGGGTGGCTTATTAGTGGGCTGTGATGCAGGCACCCTAAACTTTGCAAAAATTAAAGGTAATCATACGGCTATGAAGTCAGGCATGATAGCCGCTGAGGTGATTTTTAATGCGCTACAAAACGATTTAGCTAACACGGATTTAACCCAGTACACCGCTGAGTTTAAAAAATCATGGGCGTATAAAGAGCTGTATCAATCTCGTAACTTTGGCCCCGCTATGCATACCTTAGGCAAATTTGCAGGCGGTGCGTATAACACCCTTGATCAAAACATATTTAAGGGTGCCCTACCGTTTAATTTTAAAGATAACGTACCCGATCACGCCACTTTGAAAGACGCTGATCAAGCTCAAAAGATTGCCTATCCGAAGCCTGATGGCAAACTCAGCTTTGATAAGCTTTCTTCGGTATTTTTATCAAACACTAATCATGAAGAATCGCAGCCGTGTCATTTGAAACTCAAAGATGCATCAGTTCCGATTAAGGTAAATTTAGTTAAATTTGATGAACCTGCACAGCGATACTGCCCTGCCGGCGTTTATGAAGTACAAGAAGTCGAAGGCGAGCAAGCCTTTGTGATCAATGCGCAAAACTGTGTCCATTGTAAAACCTGTGATATTAAAGATCCGAGCCAAAATATCACCTGGGTCACTCCTGAAGGTGCCGGCGGTCCTAACTACCCCAATATGTAACAACCTTTCTAAAGAAATTATAAACTTATCCTAAATTGCAGGGGCTTCGGCCCCTTTTTTGCGCTATGCTGTTAAGTAATATGAATAAATGAGAGTATTTTATGGCGTCGTCGAGTGTAATTTTTCGTTTTTTAGCAGAGCCTACCGATGTAAATTTTGGTGGTAAGGTGCATGGTGGTGTGGTCATGAAGTGGATTGACCAAGCAGGCTATGCCTGTGCTGCAGGTTGGAGCGGTCATTACTGCGTAACCGTATCGGTTGCGGGCGTTAAGTTTAGCCGCCCTATTTTGGTTGGCCAAATTGTTGAAGTGGAAGCCAAAATTGCACACACAGGTAAAACCAGTATGCAAATTTTCATTCAAGTACGCTGTGGCGACCCTAAAACCCAAAACTTAGTTGAAACTAATCATTGTGTAATAAGTTTTGTTGCTATGGATGAGACCGGTTACCCTGTTGCCGTTCCTGAATTCACATCTGTTACTGACGAAGATAAAAAGCTAGAAAATTACGCCATTAAAATGAAACAAATAGCGATAGAAACAGAAAACTTACTTTATCAAGTTTAATTAAGTACTTTTTGCAGGTATGTATAAACTACAGCAAACTGTAAATTCTACAATTTTTATTTTTTTACAAATTAACAGTACGCTTAACAGCTGGATGTTTTGCGTACTTAAACCGCCAAAAAAGTTCAATAAACACACTTTAAGAGCAAATATTAAACAAAAAAATTATTGGCATGTTCACTGCAATTAGCTAATTGACGTTTGATGAATCTATCGAACATTAGATATTATTTTTTAAAGGAGCTATACAATGATTAAAACACTTTCTCTTTCTGCACTTGCTTTAGCAACACTGGGTTTTAATTCAGCAGCACAGGCAGATGTTACCGACATGGACTCTCCACGTATTTATACGGGTATTGGTTACGGCCAATATTCATTTCAGTTTGAAGATAGCGAAAACGACACCGATTTCGATGACGACGCGCAAATGTTAAAAGGTTATATCGGTACTCAATTTAATGAACATATAAGCCTTGAACTTGCCTATCAAAATTTTGATGAAGTGAGTGACATAGACAGTAAAGCAGAAATTGATGGGGTATCACTAGCAGCGCGTTTTGCAGCGCCAATCACTGAAAATTTTTCTATCTATGCAAAAGGCGGTTGGTTCGAATGGGATGCTGATTTAACTCAAGAACTACCAGTAGGCAGCGTTAGCGTATCACAAGACGGTGGTGACGTATTTTATGGTGCAGGTATTGAATATGCTTTCACAACCAATATGCAAGTGCGTTTAGAGTATGAGCGTTACGAATTAGATGATGATATCGACCCAGAAATGGACGTTGCGTCAGTATCTTTCCAATATATGTTTTAATAACAACTCAATAGTTGCAATGTAAGGGTAAGGCTAGGTTTAGCCTTGCCCTTTGTTATTCCACATTTAAACGAATCAGTCTAAACTCTCTTTATGCTGATTATATTAAGCTAATGCCACCAATGGTAATTACAGGTAGAATACCTCCCTATTTTATTTGTTAGCGAGCATTATGAGCGATTATCAGATTTCGGCTATTGGTCATATTCAATCACCGTATAAACAAAAGTTTGCCATTCCTAGACAACCTCGATTAGTGCCAGAAGCAAAAGCTAAACTTATTTTTGCTCCAGATTTTAATCGTGAAGAATTTGTTCGTGGTTTAGATGAATTTAGCCATATTTGGCTATTATTTCGTTTTCATGAAACCGCAGATAAAGGCTATTCAGCAATGGTGCGCCCGCCGCGCCTTGGTGGCAATGAGCGTAAAGGCGTTTTTGCCACACGCGCTACATTCAGACCTAACGCTATAGGGATGAGTGCTGTTAAGTTAGAGGGAATTGAATACAAAAAAGGGCAGTTAGCGTTATTGCTCGCCGGTATTGATTTACTTGATGGTACACCTATTGTTGATATTAAGCCTTATTTGCCCTATTCAGACGCTTTACCTGATGCCAGTGCAGGCTTTGCCGACACGCGCCCAGAAACTCACATGAGTGTTGAATTTAGTGAGCAAGCTTTGGAATTTATAAATAAACAAAGCCACTATCCTGAGCTACAAGCGTTTATCAGCAATGTGCTAAAACAAGATCCTCGCCCAGCGTATAAAAAGCAAAAACAAGGCATGCAAAGTTATGGTATGAATTTGTATGAATACAACATTACCTGGCAAGTGACTGACTCTCATCATCTGGTTACTCATATAGAGCCCAGTTAAACTAACTTTAAAACCCTGCTATGGCTATAAAATGCGATAAAAAATCACTTAGCGCTTTAGTGTCAATGCATCCGCTGGTAAACTGAGCGCCTTAATTAAAAGAACATATTACTCTATTTCGGAAAAAACATGCGTACTAGTCAATATATACTCGCTACACTTAAAGAAACGCCATCAGATGCGGAAATTGTATCGCATCAATTAATGCTTAGAGCCGGAATGATCCGTCGCGTCGCTTCGGGTTTATACACTTGGCTACCCTCTGGTTTACGTGTGCTTAGAAAAGTAGAAAACATTGTACGCGAAGAAATGGATAAAGCAGGCGCAATTGAAATGCTAATGCCAGTAATTCAACCGGCTGACTTATGGGAAGAATCGGGCCGCTGGAGTGAGTTTGGTCCAGAGCTTATGCGCTTTACCGATCGTCACAATCGTGAATTTGCTATGGGTCCTACCCATGAAGAAGTGATCACCGATTTTGTCCGCAAAGAAATTAACAGCTACAAGCAACTGCCTATTACTTTGTACCAAATACAAACTAAAGTACGTGACGAACGTCGTCCGCGCTTTGGTGTTATGCGTGCTCGTGAATTTACTATGAAAGATGCCTACTCATTCCATTTAACCGATGAATGTTTAGATGCAACTTATCAAGTTATGCACAAAGCCTACTGTAATATTTTTGAACGTTTAGGCCTTGATTTCCGCCCTGTTATTGCTGATACCGGCTCTATAGGCGGTAGTGTATCGCATGAGTTTCACGTACTTGCTGAATCTGGCGAAGACGCTATTGCCTTTAGTGATGCTAGTGACTACGCCGCTAATATTGAAAAAGCAGAAGCGCTAGCGCCAACTGAATCGCGCCCTGAAGCAAGCAAAGAGCTAAAAGCATTCCCTACACCTGATGCTAAAACAATTAATGAGCTGAAAAAATACTATGGTGTAAAACCACATCGCGGTGTTAAAACACTGATTGTTTATGGCGCCCCTGATGAAGACGGAAAACGTGGCTTAGTTGCACTAGTATTGCGTGGCGATCACGAGCTTAATGAACTTAAAGCTGAAAAACACCCACTGGTTTCTTCACCACTAGAAATGGCAACCGAGGCAGATATTGTGGCTGCCATTGGCGCAAAACCGGGTTCTTTAGGCCCTGTTGGCTTAAACATGCCAATTATTGTTGATAGAGCGGCGAATGTAATGGCTGATTTTGTAGCTGGTGCCAACAAAGACGATGAGCACTTTAGTGGTATTAACTGGGACCGCGACGTAACAGACTACGAAGTAGCTGATATCCGTAATATTGTTGAGGGCGATCCTAGCCCGTGTGGCCAAGGCACGTTGCAAATTAAGCGCGGTATTGAAGTTGGTCATATTTTCCAACTAGGTACTAAGTACTCAGAAGCAATGAAAGCCGGTGTATTAAGCGAATCGGGTAAAAACCAAACAATGACTATGGGTTGTTATGGTATTGGTGTATCACGTGTTGTTGCCGCTGCCATTGAGCAAAATAACGACCAATACGGTATTACCTGGCCTAAAGCCATTGCCCCTTTCGATTTAGCAATTGTGCCAATGAATATGCATAAATCGCATCGTATCCCTGATATTGCTAATAATCTATATCAAGGTTTGAAAGATGCAGGTTTAGATGTGCTATTTGATGACCGTAAAGAGCGCCCTGGTGTTATGTTTAACGACATGGAATTACTCGGTGTACCTTACACGCTTGTAATTGGTGAGCGTAACCTTGATGAAAACAAGGTAGAACTTAAAAACCGCCGCACTGGTGAAAAACTAATGATAGATATTGATAGCGCGATTGAAACAATCAAAAATCAATTTAATGCATAAGCTTAAAGTTAATTAAAAAACCGCTGTATGATTTTTTCATACAGCGGTTTTTTATGACCGTGAATATGATGATTTAAGTTCAAAATGTGCGTCACTGATACTACTATCATTAATCAATTTAAAGCAGATGAAAATAGATTAAAACTACGTATCGTCCTTCGCTATTATGCCTTTTGCAATAGCCATGTTTTTAAGCTCATTTAAAAGCTCCCATATTTCTAGCGTTACATATTTACTAATTAACCTGAGCTGCACATAAGAAATGGAACTAAATGCCCTTGCGGTGATCAGATCTTTCGACCAAGAAACATAAGATTACCGAGGCAAGGGCATGAATAACTT
>NZ_PNCN01000155.1:0-2562 GCF_005886135.1 Pseudoalteromonas sp. S4741
AAGGTTAAAGGTTAAAGGTGAAAGGTGCAAATCAAACGACCTTTGCATAAATACCGACTGTTGCAGACCGCGATAGGCTGCAACGAACAAGGGGCGACGATTAAAAATTATGATATCTATCCAAATTAGTTAAAATATGAATTAGATAGGGCTGAGTGAATGTACGATAATAATCCAATTGAGTTTATACAGCGCTTATTTGGTATTCCTTACTCAGGAAGACGATACTAAAATGGCAAGTCCGGCTAATCAACTCTCACCTACCAACCCTAAAAAAAGGGGGTCTATAGGCGTTTTATGTTTAATCATTACTCTCTATGCCTACAGCTTTAAATTAGAAATTAGCGCATTAAGTCTTATTGCTGAAAATGTAATTTCGTTAAAAATTAAACCTGCAGTAATTCCTTTGATAGTTATGATGCTCGCTTTTTTTGTACTCATCTACGGAATTTATCAAAGAATGCATGGTGATATATCAGAGAAATCGATGCGAAGGGGGCTATTTGTTGTTATAGGATGCTTCCCTCTATTTCTGATTACCTGATGGATTTATAGCTGGCAACTTAGTGATAAGCTTGAAAGTGAAAGGCTATTCCATTTGTCACTGGTATTCAGGAGCTTCACTAGGAGCTCCAAAAATTTGGCTTTCAGATCCAAGCTACTGTATTGAAAACGTTTATTTAGTAAGGATTGAATTACTTGAATGGCTAAAGCAACAGCGGCTAAGTGGAAAAACACCATCCATTGAAGTCTTCGAGAAGCAATTAGAACTCATGCTCAGTGAATACCATCAAAATATGGTGTATGAGCTACTTAAAATGTATTAACTAATTTTTTTTATCGCTTTACTTATCTCATTTAAACTAAGTGGCTACATGCGGTTGTTCATTAACGCGGTGCATCGGATTGTTTCTGTTGAATTCATCTCTGTTCGTCGGATGGCGTGGCTTCACCACTTATCCGACCTACGTTAAAGGTAGGTTGGTTAAGCCGAAGGCGCCACCCAACAAAGTTATAGATTCATGCCTAAAGCTCCGCTGCTAGCGCTGAGTCGTCTTAAATTAATATTCTAACTCAACTCTTTTATCGCTTTACTTATCCCATCTAAACTCAACGGGTACATTCTGTTATCCATCAGCTGCTTGATAAAATCAATTGATTGATAGTACGGCCAATGCTCAACCGGTTGTGGGTTGAGCCACGCGACTTTATCAAAGTGATTGGTGATTCGTGCCAGCCACGCACTGCCGGGCTCTTCATTCCAATGCTCTACCGATCCACCAGGGTAGGCAATTTCATATGGGCCCATAGTGGCATCACCCACAAATATAACTTTGTAGTCGCTGGTGAACTTATTAATCAGCGTCATAGTGTCGATAACGTTTGAATGGCGGCGTTGGTTATCTTGCCACACGTGTTCGTATAAACAGTTATGAAAGTAGTAAAACTCAAGGTGTTTAAATTCGCTGTGGGCGGCGCTAAATAGCTCTTCACAGGTATGAATGTAGTCATCCATTGAACCGCCAATATCAAACAGCATCAATACTTTTACTGCATTGTGGCGCTCGGGTGCCATTTTTACATCGAGCATGCCACCTTGTTTGGCGGTCGCGCGAATGGTCTCATTTAAATCAAGGGTGTCGCTTGCGCCAGTGCGGGCAAATTTGCGTAGTTTTTTAAGGGCGAGCTTTATAGTGCGTGAGCCAATTTCGCGGTCAGAATCGAGGTTACGGTATTCGCGCTTATCCCACACTTTTACCGCTTGGCGATTGCGGTTGCCATCTTGACCAATGCGAACGCCCTCAGGGTTATAACCATACGCACCAAAAGGCGAGGTGCCACCGGTACCTACCCATTTATTGCCGCCTGCGTGGCGTTTTTGCTGTTCTTCTAAACGCTCTTTTAGGGTTTTCATTAGCTCGTCTAGCCCGCCCATGGCTTTTAGTTGGGCTTTTTCTTCATCGCTTAGGTGCTTTTCAAACTCTTTACGCAACCAATCTTCAGGTAAGTTGTGTTGCTGTTTTAAGCTTTCGAGCAGGTCTAAGTCGGCAATACCGCTAAAGTAATCGCTAAAGGCTTTATCGAATCGATCAAAATGGGTTTCGTCCTTTACCATAATAGTGCGCGCTAAATGGTAAAAGGCGTCTACATCGGCAAATATAACGCCTTGTTTTAAAGCGTTAATTAAATCGAGTAACTCACGCAGGCTTACCGGTAAGCGGTATTCACGCAGCTTGAAAAAAAACTGTACTAGCATATTAGGGCCTGTTTATCTTTTGAGGTTAAATTTGCAGCAGTGTGTTTGGTATTTAGGCAAGGCAGAGCCTATGTAGTGTGGTTATTCCCCATAAATAGGCGATAACACAGCATAAATACCAAACACGCGCTGCCCGAAGGTTCGTCCTAGGGACGATTAACTCTTTGTTGCTCGGCTTTTACTTAGCCCACTAGGTTACAAACCTCGCGCCACGATTAAATCGTCCCTAGTTAGAACAAATTTTAATCCTGAAAGGTCAACAGGCCCAAGTCCCAATAAAAAAAAAACAGTAAGTCTACGTTTTG
>NZ_PNCN01000156.1:0-3929 GCF_005886135.1 Pseudoalteromonas sp. S4741
CTCAGCTTGCTCTGCGACTAGACGGTCTTGCTCGGCTTTTTCTGCCTGCTCTTTTGCTAATGCTTGTTGTTTATCAGCTTCTGCTTGTTTTTTATCTGACTTGCCAAAACCGAGCCACGACATGAATTTACTTTTTTTTGCCATACTTGCTAATAACCACTTATAAAAATCTGATAAACTAACGATAATGATAGCGTGCTTTTAAGCCTAAATAATTGCTTTTAGCAACACGTTATCCTCGAGGGTGCATAATAGTAACACTTTTAGCGCAGTTGAAAAATGACACGCCGTGATATGATTGCAATATTATCTGAGCTAGATCATAGATACCAATTTTTAGTGAGTTAAATGAGAAAAAAAACCACACAAAATAACACCACTCATAAATCAGCTGATGGGGTTATTAGAATCATTAGCGGCCAATTTCGCGGTCGAAAACTGCCAGTAAAAGATGTTCAAGGTCTGCGTCCTACAACCGACCGAATTAAAGAAACGGTGTTTAATTGGTTGATGCACGATACCCGCGATGCGCACACTCTCGATTGCTTTGCCGGTTCCGGTGGATTGGGATTTGAAGCATTGTCGCGTTTTGCAAAACACACCACATTTATAGAGCTTGATTCACAAGCAGCAAAACAATTAGAGCAAAACATTGCGACGCTTGATGCACAAAACGCGCAAGTCGTTAATACTAATACACTGACGTTTTTAGAGAGAAAAAACACCAGTGACACATTTAATTTGGTTTTTATTGACCCGCCATTTCGCAAAAATTTAGCTCAATCATGCTGTGATTTATTGGAAAATAATCAATGGCTCGACCCAGAAGCATTGATATATGTTGAAGTAGAAACCGAGCTAACCTCGTTCAAAGCACCAAATAACTGGTTGTTAATTAAAGAAAAAAAGGCAGGGCAAGTTTTTTGTAGGCTGTACCAACGCCATATAAATTAACACTGTTTTAGCTGCTGTGTTTCTGTTAATATTATCCTTTACATGTGGTGTTGCTTCGGATTACAATACCGCACCATTTTTGAACCACTTGATCAATGTTTGATCAACTTGAGCAACGCTCATAATTTAGGTAGGTGAATTTTTAATGCCAGTAATTAAAGTAAGAGAGAACGAACCGTTTGACGTAGCACTTCGTCGCTTCAAGCGTTCATGTGAAAAAGCAGGTATCCTTTCAGAAGTTCGTCGTCGCGAGCACTATGAAAAACCAACAGCTGAGCGTAAGCGTAAAAAAGCAGCTGCTGTTAAACGTCACATGAAAAAACTTTCTCGTGATAACGCTCGTCGCGTTAAATTATACTAATATATTAGGTCTTGTATAAATGAGCCTTTTAATAACGCTAAAAGATGCGCAAAAAGATGCGATGAGAGCCAAAGACAAACAACGTCTTAACCCTATTCGTATGGTACTTGCTGCAATCAAGCAACGTGAAATTGACGAGCAAATAACACTAGACGACGCAGATATTATCTCCGTTATAGTGAAGCTTGTTAAACAACGTCGCGACTCTTACACTCAGTACAAAGATGCTGGGCGTGATGATTTAGCTGATATTGAAGCCAATGAAATTACAGCACTTGAAGCTTTTTTACCTCAACAATTGAGTGAAGAAGAAATTATTGCTCTCATTGACGCGGCTATTGCTGATACTAACGCAGCAGGTATGCAAGACATGGGTAAAGTAATGGGTATAATCAAAAGCAAAGCCGAAGGTCGTGCCGATATGGGTAAAATCTCAGGTTTAATTAAGCAACGATTAACTGCCTAATACCCCCACATACATTTAGTATGATTGAAGTAAACCGAGCCTTGAGCTCGGTTTCTTCGTTTAGATATTTTGTACTTCAAAAAATTATGCATTTGTGTTCAAATCTTTGCGTATTATAATTCGTTTTCATCACTTTTCTATTTATCTTAGGGCTGTACTTTAAACAATGGCTGGAAAGATCCCACGCAACTTTATCGATGATTTATTGGCACGAACCGATATTGTCGACCTGATTGACTCAAAGGTAGGGTTGAAAAAAGCGGGCAAAGACTATCAAGCTTGCTGTCCTTTTCATAATGAGAAGTCGCCTTCATTTACCGTATCGCAAGATAAACAGTTTTATCATTGCTTTGGCTGTGGCGCTAACGGCAACGCTATTTCGTTTGTTATGGAGTATGACAAACTCGAGTTTGTTGATGCAATTGAAGAACTAGCCAGTTTACTTAACCTTGATGTTCCTCGCGAACAAGGGAGCAGTAATGGACCAGAGCGCACAGCGGCACAAAAACGTTCAGACTATGATCTAATGCTGCATGCAGCACGCTTTTATCAACATCAGTTAAAACATCACAGTAACTCTGAAGCGGTAATCGATTACGTTAAAGGTCGCGGCTTAAGCGGCGCAACCGTTAAAAAGTTTATGATAGGTTATGCGCCCAGCGAATGGGAAGGGCTCTGCCAACAACTTGGGCGAAACCAAGAACAAAAAGAACAATTGGTTGAGCTTAAACTCGCATCGGAGAAAACCCCAGGCAAACAGTTCGACTTTTTCCGTGATCGCTTAATGTTTCCAATTCGTGATAAACGCGGCCGCGTTATTGCTTTTGGTGGGCGAGTAATGAAAGCCGATCAAGGGCCTAAATATTTAAACTCTCCGGAGACACGCATATTTCATAAGGGCTTTGAACTTTATGGCCTTTATGAAGCTAAACAAGCACACAAGAAGCTTGACCATGTACTGATTGTAGAAGGTTATATGGACGTAGTAGCGCTGGCAGAACAAGGTATTGAATATGCCGTAGCAGCCCTTGGTACAGCGACAACCAGCGAGCACATGCACACTTTATTTAGAACCACAGATAAAGTTATTTGTTGCTACGATGGTGACCGTGCAGGTAAAGATGCTGCGTGGCGCGCACTCGAAAATGCGTTGCCTTACTTAAACGATGGCAAAGCACTGCATTTTGTATTTTTACCCGATGGTGAAGACCCTGATTCACTCGTACAACAAGAAGGTAAAGCAGCTTTTGAGCAACGCCTTGAAAACGCAGATGACTTCACTAAAGTGCTGTTTAATAAACTAAGTAAAGAGATTGATTTAACACTAGATTCCGGTAAGGCTAAGTTACTCAGTGCGGCACTGCCCCTGATTGAAAAGATCCCAAGTGAGTTTTACCAAGAAAATATCCTAGAGCAACTTGGGCGATTGATTGGCCGTACCCGTGAGCAACTCAATAATCACTTAAAAACGCCAAAACAGCAGCAAGCAATTGAACGAAAATTTAAAATTACACCCATGCGCCAAGCAATAGGGATTTTAATTCAGCACCCTAACTTGGCTAAAAGTGTGCCCTATTTACCCGATTTAGCTCAAATGAATATTGCGGGTATTGGCTTATTATTGCGACTACAACATCAAGCATTACAAAAAGATGGCATTACCACCGCACAAATTCTTGAATCATTTCGGGGCACCGATGACTACGAGCCATTAACTAAGTTAGCGACATGGCAACATCAAATAAATGAAGAGCGTTTAGAGACTGTTTTTCAAAATACTTTCAAATTTATTGAAGATCAGTGTTTAAATTATCGACTAGAGACCCTATTAATAAAAGACAAGACACAGGGCCTAAATAGCGACGAACGACTAGAATGTCATTTACTAATGACAGCGTTAAAAACGACTAACAGTTAGGGTCTGTTTATCTTTCGAGGTTAAGTTTACAGCAGTGTGTTTGGTATTTAGACAAGGCAGAGCCTATGTAGTGTGGTTATTTCACATAAATAGGCGATAACGCAGCATAAATGCCAAACACGCGCTGCCCTTTGGGTTCGACCCAAGGGGGGTTTACTCTTTGTTGCTCGGTTTTTACTTATTCTTACATGGATGTAAGCCAGTAGAATAACGCAGGAGCACTGAACGTG
>NZ_PNCN01000157.1:0-399 GCF_005886135.1 Pseudoalteromonas sp. S4741
CGGTTTCTAATCGGCGGGATGATTGAATACGGTTGAGGTAACCATAAAGATACAGTTTTAATAATGTGGCTGGATGATACTTAGGGCGGCCTGTGGACTTTAAAGTTAATCCTTTAAACCCCAATTCAGCTAGATTTAGTTCCTCAATGAAAACATCAATCACTCTGACCGTATTATCTTCACTGACGTAATCTTCCAACGATTCTGGAAATAACGTTGATTGGTCACGACTTTCACCGCTTATAAACTTTGACATACTGCCTCAACCCTCAACTGAATCAATAGTCTAATTATATAAATATCAGTATATTAAGTGAACTAAATGTATAGATTAATAGATCATAAGCAGAACATACTTAGACCAAAAGGTGATCAGAGTTTTCACACAGTCTGTGCCAT
>NZ_PNCN01000158.1:0-3956 GCF_005886135.1 Pseudoalteromonas sp. S4741
GTGAACTAAATGTATAGATTAATAGATCATAAGCAGAACATACTTAGACCAAAAGGTGATCAGAGTTTTCACACAGTCTGTGCCATGAGCAGACTTTCAAGCGTAACTCGTTTCTGCCCCTTTCCGTGACAGCTAGATTTTGAGCCGATAAATATTCACTAATATTTGCCCTACATTACCTAATGTTAAACTAGGAAGCATGCACATTTGAATAAAGGTGTTTAGGATGTCAATCGTGATGCTTACTTTATTATGACTTATACAGTTATTGTGAATATTTATGCAATTACTAGTGGGTTTGATATATCTATTTCCCAACATATGGATATACCGGTTCACCCCAAAGGTCATTAGGGTTATTCATCATAATCTCAATGATCGTTGGTACTAGTAGATCCAGTATATTTGTACAATATCTCAATTGTTGACGATTGGCTGAGCTATTAAAAGTGGCCCCACCATGCATGATTTGATTTCTGAGAGTATATAACCGAGAGAACAGTACACTAAGGACAGTAGCGGTGTTTGTCAAACTAGTTGTCGCGATCACTACGTTATGCACTCTCAGCCTTGACACTATTTTGTTCAGGGTTTAAGTACACTTCTTTTGGTAAATTCCAATTACGGATATTACCGCTCCAGCGCTCAGGGTGAGCATCTTTAGCACCTTGATAAACTTCTTTTCTATTAGCCAATATGTCACCCGCTAATCCTGAATGCCTTTGATGTGGGCTGACGTATTTGATGCCACTATGTTTGTGGTTAAAATTATACCAGTGGCTAAATTTCAACACCCAACTACGCGCCTCATCAATTGTTGAAAACCCTTTATACGGATAATTTTATAGTGCGCGAAGGGCGGATCTTTCTGCTCCGACCACACTCATATGTATACTTTACACAGTTTTAACAAATTAGCTAAGATATTACTATCACTAAGTTTTCTATTATCTTTAAGCAGATCTAAATAGAACACTATACGCGCGTCGCACATATCCTTGAATATGTGCGAAAACAACGGGTTAACCACTTAATTAGCTGTTATTTTTTAGGCAAACGCATTCGTGCAACCGTATTATCAGATAAAACATAGTGGTGGAATAAGGCGGCGGCTGCATGTAGTCCAATCAAGTAATAGCCAACTTCCCCAGCGGTTTCATGCAGCTCTTTTATGGTTTTAGCTAAGTCTAAATCTTTACTGGCCAATGGCGGCAGCTCTAGACCAAAAAACGGAATTGGTTTGCCCGCCATGCTCAAAATTAACCATCCAGCAATAGGCATAGCAAACATGAACCCATACAAAATAACATGCACTAGTTTGGCCAGGTTATTTTGCCATTTAGCTGGCTGTGGTTTTATATCAGGAGCCGAACCACCTACTATGCGAGCAATTAGCCTAACGCTTACTAAGGCTAAAACCGATAAACCAAGCATAAAATGCCACATTTTAAAGGCATCTCGGGTTGCTGTTCCTTTGTCGAATAATTCGCGCAGTTCAATGCTTGCGTAAACAGCGACTATCAATATGAACATAAGCCAATGCAAAGCAATGGAGAGTGTATTGTAATGAGTTGTTGTATTTTTTAAATTCATAGTGCCCCTCGAAAAAATTAAACCTTATATTAATCGTATAAAGTTACTGACCATTTAGCTGTTTTAGAGCTTAAAAAAGTAGCCTACCCCACTACAAAGTAACCTATCATTACTAAGCATTTAGTGATCTAAAACATAAAATTTATATTTTAAAAAACATGAGTAAATATACTTGATAAGCACTTTCATTGTAAGTACGTAAAAAAATGGAGACACATAAAAATTAAATATGGGCTCCAAGAAAACCTTATAGAAAAAACATTTATAAACAATTTAATTAGTTCAAATGGTTGCAACTAGCAGCAGATGACCAACAAGGAGACGCCTCTAATTTGGGTCCCAAATTAACCAAGCCACTACAATACTGTTATTTGGCTGGAATATGGAAAATAATAGCCTAAGTATTTACTAGAAAAAGTCGAGAAACTGTTTACTGTAGTGGTCAATAAGATTTTAAGTTTCAAGGAAGCTTTTGTGAGAGATAAAGAGAAAATTGCGGTATTTATTGATGCAGATAACGCACCTGCTCAAAAGATAGATAAAGTGCTATCCGAGTTGGCGCGATATGGTGTAGTCAACATTCGTAAAGCATATGGAAATTGGAAAAATCAAAACCTGAAACCGTGGGAAGACGTGCTTCATGAATTTGCAATACAGCCGATGCAACAGTTCGATCTTACCAAAGGCAAGAATGCCACAGATATGGCATTAGTAATTGATGTTATGGATGTGCTGTATACTAAAGACATTGATGTTATTTGCCTGGTGTCGTCCGATTGTGATTTTACTCCCTTGGTAACTCGTTCTTTGGCTGATGGTAAATTTGTGATTGGTTTTGGTGAACGTAAAGCACCACTAGCTTTCGTTAATAGTTGTTCACTATTCCTCTATCTTGACGAAGATAGCGAAAAAGACCCTCCTATACAAAAACAAAAAAAGAACATAAAAAGTGACACCAAGTTAATTAATTTGCTTAGGCAAGCAATTGAGGCTGTCGAAGAAGACGATGGCTGGGCCATGTTAGGACCAATCGGTACACATATTTCAAATCACGCATCCTTTGACCAGCGTAATTATGGCTTTAAGAAGTTGAGTGATTTATTTCAAGCTATAGATTTGTTTGAGATGAAAAAAACAAATGGCTCAGTTTTATGGATTAGGGATAAAAAGAAAGCAAAACAACTTAACAAATCAAGGTAAGGCGCTTTATTAATATCCGCTTATGGCACTTAGCCAAACTTCGGCAAAGAGCGAGAAGCGGACATTGAGAGTGGCTAAATGTAAGAGTTAATTGATTGGTCAAACTGTTTTTTACTCATATATTCATGAAATGAGGAAAAGCGTATATTGTTGACTCAGCTTTTTTGTAGGCGATAGAAACTTAGAGATAGTAATATCTTAGGTAATTTGGTAAAACTATGTAGATATTATCGTGCCTATAGCAGAGAAATGCGCTATTCGCGTGCTATTAAATTATACACATGGAGTAAGGGTATTGTTCAATAAATTAATTCCAATTTCTCTGATCGTTTTGTTATCAGCTTGTGGTGCAACCCAACCAGCACCATACCAAAAAGATAAAATACTTGAAGATAGAGATCAATATAACGGTTTAGAAGGTATGGCTCAGTATCAAAAAGATCAGAATTACCTTGTAAGTAAAGAGCTGTCTGATAAATGTACCAAAGCTAAAATTGACTTAGCAGTTGCAGAAACAAATAAAAATGCTAACGAAATTAAGAAACAAAATTCACTAATTAGCAATACGTGTATAAGGTTTTTCAAGTCGGGCCTCTAACAGTTTTGTCGGTTCCACGTCGTTTCATATTTTAGCAAATAATTACAAACCGCTTAAAACGGCGGTTAATTTTTTAAAGGAGTAAGGTTTTTGAATTTAACTAGGAAGGTTCTATTAATTTGTTTGTTTTTTCCATTTGTAGCTTTCGCCAAAGGGAAAGTTGGGATTGCCGTCGGTGTGTCTGTTGATGGGTTTTTTAGTCCTGAAATAACCGAGTTTAAAATTGATGAAGTTCATTCTGGATCTCCTGCAGAAAAAGCTGGAGTTAAAGTTGGTCAATTAGTTATCGAACTTGATGGTTGCAAAATCCCGGGCTGCCCAGCAGATAAAGCTAAAAAGCTTATGGATAAAGAAACAGGTGAAATATTACTATTACTAGTTAAAAACTTAGATGGCAGTGAAGCTTTGCTAAAAATACATGTAGGTGAGTAAAAATCTAACGAGAAACTAAACAAGGATAAAAAAGTTGGCTTTTATATGGGCTCCATTAACTTCAAGAGCTTATTTTGGGGTTATTCTACAACTTTATTGTTACAGTCCGCTTATGGCACAGACTGTGTAAAAA
>NZ_PNCN01000016.1:0-9450 GCF_005886135.1 Pseudoalteromonas sp. S4741
TAACTGACTGGCATTACGCATTTTGTGGGCTTTTTGCTGTGCCTAATAAATGCGTAACTCTACTTTATCGTTATATTTTAATTACAATAGAATCGGCTCATCATTTAGTAGCACTCCTCTGACACCCCATTGTATTTAAATTAAGATCGGTCATAATTAAATCAGTGTTTTTATAACTATAAAAGGAATGTGCTCATGTCAGTATTTATTATATTACTGGTTGTGGTGATCGTGGTATTTGCTATTAAAGATATCCGCCTTAATTTAATTACTCGACCTACTTTTAAGATGTTTAAAAAGGTGTTGCCGCCATTATCGCAAACAGAGCGAGAAGCCATGGAAGCGGGTGATATTTGGTGGGATGGCGAGTTATTTAGTGGTGAGCCTGATTGGCAAAAATTACACAACTATCCGCGTCCGCAGTTAAGTGAAAAAGAAACTGCATTTTTAGATAATCAAGTTGAAACTTTATTAGCCATGCTTGATGACTATAAAATTGTACAAAAAGACAAAGATTTACCTAAAGAGGTGTGGGACTTTTTAAAAACCGAAGGGTTTTTTGCAATGATCATCCCAGAAAAATTTGGGGGTCTTGAATTCTCTGCTATTGCTAATTCCACCATAGTGTCAAAAATTGCGACTAAAAGCTTAACGGCCGCCGTGACGGTCATGGTACCCAATAGCTTAGGTCCTGGTGAGTTATTACTGCATTACGGAACAACTGAGCAACAAAATCGTTGGTTACCTAGCCTTGCAAAAGGTGACGATGTACCTTGTTTTGCATTAACGGGCCCTGAGGCTGGCTCAGATGCTGGCAGTATTCCTGATTCTGGCGTGGTGTGCAAAGGCGAGCATGATGGTAAGGAAGTGTTGGGACTGCGTTTAAATTGGTCAAAACGTTACATTACCCTTGCGCCTGTGGCGACTGTGTTAGGGCTTGCATTTAAAATGTACGATCCAGATGGATTGTTAGGCGATGAAAAAGAGCTCGGAATAACGTGTGCACTTATTCCAACTGATCACCCAGGTGTTAAAGCAGGAGAGCGTCATTACCCACTTAACATGGCGTTTATGAATGGCACAACGTACGGTAAGGATGTATTTATTCCGCTTGATTGGATTATTGGCGGCCAGCAAGGGGCAGGGCGCGGTTGGCGCATGCTAGTAGAGTGTTTAAGCGCAGGGCGTGGTATTTCGTTACCGGCATTAAGCACTGCAACAGGGCATTTAGCGGCTAAAATGACCTCGGCTTACTCTGTTGTTCGCCAACAGTTTGGCGTGTCAATTGGGCAATTTGAAGGCGTACAAGAAGGGTTAGCACGTATTGGCGGGCTAACTTATGCATTGGAATCATGCCGGTTAATGACCGCAGGTGCAATTGATTTAAAACTTAGCCCGTCAGTAGTGACTGCTATTGCAAAGTACCACATGACCGAAATGGGTCGAATGGTAATGAATGATGCAATGGACATTCATGCAGGTAAAGGGATTCAGGTTGGGCCTAATAACTATTTAGCACACGGTTATATGGGTATTCCCGTCTCTATTACCGTAGAGGGCGCTAATATTCTTACCCGTAACCTTATGATATTTGGCCAAGGTGCAACTCGTTGCCATCCGTTTGTATTAAAAGAGATGGAAGCGGCAGCAATGGATGACGATGATGCTGCACTTGAGCAATTTGATGGCTTATTAATGAAGCACATTGTATTTGCACTGAGTAATGCAAGTATGGCCTTGGTGCATGGTTTAACTCGCAGCCACTTTGCTAAAGCGCCTGTGTGTGGAGAGACGGCCGACTATTATAAACAATTAGGTAGAATGAGCCGAGGATTGGCGTTTACAACGGATGTTGCAATGTTGATGTTAGGTGGTGAACTTAAACGCAAAGAAATGATATCGGCACGTTTAGGCGATGTATTAAGTCATTTGTATATTGCTTCTACCGTGTTAAAACGTTTTGAAGATGAAGGGCGCCAACAAGCTGATTTACCTTTTGTTAAGTATGCAATAGAGACGTCATTGTATGAAATAGGTCAAGCATTTGACGGCTTCTTTAAAAATTTCTCTAACCCGGTGGTTAACTTTGCACTTAAGCGTATTGTTTTTCCATTAGGTAATCATTATCACAAACCAAGTGATGCCACTTCACAAAGTATTTGTGAACACATGACTCAACCAGGCGTATTTAGAAATAGGCTTACCCATTTGTGTTACGTTGATGAAAATGCCGGAACGGGTGTTATGGAAAATGCTTTTTTAGCAATGCACGATATGCAAAATCAATTTAAACAGTTAAAACAGTGGCAACGAAAAGGCAAGGTGCCTGCCACCTATGATATTGAACAAGCGATTGATTACGCACTTGAACACGAGCTCGTAACGAAGGTTGATGGTGAAGCAATGCATCATGCCAATAAGCTAAGAATGCAGGCTATTGCGGTTGATAACTTTAAACCTGAAGACATTTAACACTGGATTATAATAAAGTAGATAATAAAAAAAGCCTTAAATTTATGATTTAAGGCTTTTTTATGTTGTGTATTTTTTAAGCCCGAATATACGGTTACTGTTACTAAGGCTCTGAATGACTGATCAGCGCCCGTAAGGATCGGCGATGATTTTATCTACGTACCACTTACCTTTTATTTTAAGCATTTCGATACTACGGAAATCATCGATTTTTTTACCATTTAAGTAACCGGTAAACACAATGTTTATTTTAGCCTGATTGCCATACTGTTCTCGCAGGCTTGAATTTGACATATCAATTTCAATTACCACTTCATCGTATTGTAAATTAATAAGACTACGCGCAAACTGTTTGGCCGTCCCATACGATTTCATTATGCGGGCTAATTTAGGCGTTGCGAAATCGCAGGCTTTTTGCAAATTATGCTGGTTATAAAGCGCATCAAAATACACAGTAGCAGTGTCGCCTGGACGATCATTGTCAATGTACTGCTCTTTAGGTCTAGTATTTTCATTACAGCCAACGATCAAAATACTAAATATGAGTACAAAAATGGTTAAAATTGTTTTCATATTTGGTCAGGTTGATTACTTATATATAAAGTGTGTGATGGAATGGAGAAGATGTAAAGAGGAGTAGACTAAATAGATAGTAACTTATTAAAAAAGCAATAAAAAAGGATGTTAAAAAACATCCTTTTTTAATCAGACCGCTTGATTATTGCACAAGCTCTTGTTCGCTAAACTCTTCGTCAAACATCGGGCTTGATAAGTAACGCTCTGTTGCACTTGGCAAAATAACCACAATATTTTTATCTGCATTTTCAGGGCGTTCAGCAATACGTTTCGCTGCAACCACAGCTGCACCTGATGAAATACCAACTAAAATCCCTTCTTTTTTCATTAGTTCGTGACACATTGCTATACATTCTTCATTAGAGACTTGCTCTACACCATCAATTATTGATAGGTCTAAATTCCCAGGAATAAAGCCTGCACCAATGCCTTGTATTTTATGTGGTCCTGGTTTTACTTCTTCACCAGCAAGTGTTTGGCTAATTACCGGAGAGTGGCTTGGCTCTACAGCGATTGATTTTACATTTAAGCCTTTTTCTTTTTTAAGATAACGGCTTACACCTGTGATAGTTCCGCCTGTACCAACACCTGCAACAAAGAAATCGATTTTGCCATCAAGTGCATCAAAGATTTCTGGGCCTGTTGTTTCAAAGTGAATTTTAGGGTTTGCAGGGTTTTCGAATTGTTGTAGCAAAATAAACTTATCTGGGTCTGCTGCTTGAATTTCTTTGGCCTTTGCAATAGCGCCATTCATGCCTTTAGCGCCATCGGTGAGCACTAGGTTAGCACCGAGTGCCTTTAATAGTTTACGACGTTCTAAGCTCATGGTGTTTGGCATTGTAAGCGTTAACTTGTAACCGCGAGAAGCAGCTACAAATGCCAATGCAATACCGGTATTGCCTGATGTTGGCTCTATAAGTTCTTTGTCTTTGGTAAGTTGACCTGATTTTTCAGCTTCCCAAATCATTGATGCACCAATACGGCATTTAATACTAAAGCTAGGATTTCGTGATTCAACTTTAGCGTATACATTCCCACCTGTAACACGGTTAAGTTTTACCAACGGTGTGTTACCGATGCTTAGTGAGTTATCTTCAAAAATAGTAGACATAATGTTCCTTTAGGTACAATCTGATCAACACGTTAACAGCTATTCTGTTAACTTTATAATCCTACTTTACTGTGAGATAAAAAAAGTTAAAGTAAGCTTTGGCTATAACATATATTAATTACGCTTATAACGGATTGAACTAAAAACTCAATCTGTTAATTTTTTAGTTATTAAAAAGGCGAACTTGAAATCATTTGTTCGTTTTTAACTTTGTACTTTATCTTTTCTTTATGTAGTCGTTATTTAAACAAATCAACACAACACACTTATATTTTGTCGGTTAATTGTGCAAATGAACTGCGGTTGAACAGTTTATTGACACAAACTATTCAAAACATGGTAAAAACACATTATCTAAATTCAATAAAGTAATCACCATGAAGTTAATTTTAAAATTAATTGCCGGTATTGTGGCCGGTATCTTAGTCGGGCTCTATATTCCCTTAACTGGCGTTGAGCTTTTATATACAGTAAAAGAGCTTATCGGCCAGCTTATTAGTTTTACAATTCCACTGATTATTTTATTTTTTATTGCCTCTGGGATTGCCGGGCTTCCTAAAGGATCAGGGCATCTACTGGGAAAAACGGTGGGTTTTGCGTATGGCTCAACAATTATAGCTGGTACTTTAGCGTTTTTATTAGTGACGGCGGTTATTCCGTTTTTAAGCGGCGGTATTTCATTTGAAGCTGAAGCAGTGACCGAAGTAGGTAGCTTTATTGACTTAGAAATTCCACCATTAATGGGTGTAATGACTGCTTTAGTCACAGCGTTTGTATTTGGTATTGGTATGAGCCAGCTTGGCTTAGACACATTAAAAACTGTGTCGGATCAGGGGCGCGATATTATTGATGGTTTACTTTCAAAAGTAATTATTCCGGCATTACCATTTTACATTGCAGGTGTATTTGCTGAAATGACCGTAGCAGGCACCGTTGTTGATACATTACAAGCATTTGGTGTAGTACTTATTGCTGCGTTAGTGATGCATTGGTTATGGTTGAGTGTTTTATACATTACCTCAGGCCTATTACTTAAGCGTAATCCTATTGAGCTAATTAAAAATATGTTACCTGCGTACTTTACTGCATTAGGAACCATGTCGAGCGCGGCAACCATTCCAGTATCTTTGCAATCAAGTAAAGCAAATAACGTTAAAGAGGATGTAGCTAACTTTACAGTGCCATTATGCGCCACTATTCATTTGTCAGGTTCAACAATTACAATAGTTACCTGTGCTATGGCTGTAATGTTTTTATCGCCTAGCATGGAAGTACCTTCACTAATGGCTATGTTGCCATTCATTATGATGTTAGGTGTAGTGATGATTGCAGCGCCAGGCGCCCCAGGTGGTGCGGTAATGTCGGCGTTAGGTTTATTAACTAGCATGCTTGGTTTCAATGAAGGTGCGGTGGCACTAATGATTGCACTTTACCTAGCGCAAGATAGCTTCGGCACTGCGTGTAATGTAACTGGCGATGGTATTATTGCTTTATGGGTAGACCGTTTTAGTGAAAAGGCGTCAGCATAAATCATTGGGGCGTATTTACCTGCTGTAGGTAAATACGCTTTTAATCATATCGGTCATAAAGACCGATTACGAAAGCATAATATTAGTTATGGTTTCGTCGTATCTATGCTAATGTTGAGAATTAATTTTGTTAACTTGCATCTTATTAGGCTAGTGAGGGTGTTCCATTGATTAACGTACTTTTAGTTGATGACCATGAACTTGTGCGCACAGGGATCAGACGTATTCTTGATGATATACGTGGTTTTAAAGTAATAGGTGAAGCTAAAACAGGCGAAGAGGCTGTGCAGTTTTGTCGTCAACATGCGCCAAATATAGTATTAATGGATATGAACATGCCTGGTATGGGCGGGCTTGAGGCAACTAAAAAGGTTTGCCGTTATTGTCCCGATGTAAAAATTATTGTGCTTACAGTTAATTGTGAAGACCCATTTCCAAGTAAGGTCATGCAAATTGGTGCTCATGGCTTTTTAACCAAGGGGGCAGGATCTGATGAAATGGTGCGTGCCATACGTTGCGTGCATGCAGGGCAACGTTATATTGCGCCAGAAATAGCGCAACAGATTGCACTTGCACAGGTAACCGGGCGTACCGATGAAAACCCATTTCAAAGTTTGTCTGAGCGTGAACTACAAATAATGCTAATGATCACCAAAGGTGAAAAAGCACAGGATATTGCTGAGCGCTTAAATTTAAGCTCTAAAACAGTAAACAGTTATCGTTATCGTATGTTTGAAAAGCTAAACGTAGGAGGCGATGTAGAGCTTACTCATTTAGCCATACGTTACAAAATGATTGATATAGATATCTCTTACTAGTCGATATATATGTCTGAATTTGATCATGCCCAGTTTTTAAAAACATTATCGAGTGAGCCTGGCGTTTATCGCATGCTCGATAATGACAACCAAGTTATTTATGTCGGTAAAGCTAAAAGTTTAAAAAAGCGGGTGAGCAGTTACTTTCGCAGCAATATTACCGACAGCAAAACCCGTGTTTTAGTGAGTAATATTTGTAATATTGAAGTCACACTTACTAATACAGAAACAGAAGCTTTACTGCTCGAAAACAACCTGATTAAAAAATATCAGCCACGTTATAATATTCTGTTACGTGATGATAAATCGTACCCGTACATATTACTCACGAATCATAAGCACCCTCGTTTAGCCTTTCATCGTGGTAGCAGAAAAGTAAAAGGCGAATATTTTGGCCCGTTTCCAAGCGCGGGGGCGGTTTCAGAAAGTTTGCGCTTAATGCAAAAAATATTTCCGGTACGTCAATGTGAAGACGCTTACTACCGTGCGCGTAGTCGGCCATGCTTGCAATACCAATTAAAACGTTGCTCTGCGCCGTGTGTTAATAAAGTCTCTGAAGATGAATACGCGCAGCAAGTTGATTATGTCCGTAAATTTTTAACCGGTAAATCCCATGAAGTAATAGCTGATCTTATCGCTAAAATGGAAAAAGCCAGTGAGCAGCTTAATTTTGAACTTGCAGCTAAAGTTCGCGACCAAATTATGCTATTGCGTAAAATGCAGGAGCAGCAGTCTATCTCAGGTAATTTTGCTGAAATGGATGTTGTAGGTTTTGCTCATTTAAATGGCTTAAATGGGATTCATCTATTAATGATCCGCGATCATAAAGTGCTGGGTAGTAAAACTTATTTTCCAAAGGTGCCTAAAGACTCACAGGAGCAGGAAATCTTAACCTCTTTCTTAGGCCAATATTACTTAGCACCGGGAGCAACAGGGCGCATTGCCAAAGAAATCATCTTACCATTTGAAATAGAAGAAAGTGATGCGCTCAGCGAAGCACTAACTCAAATTAGTGAACGTAAAGTATCGCTTAAAGTGGTTACTCGTGGTGAGCGAGCACAGTACTTACAGTTAGCCAATAAAAACGCATTAAATAGTATTACGGTTAAGCAAAGCACTCAAGACTCTATAAACAAGCGTTATGCGCAATTAAAGGCTACCTTGCGTCTTGATGACATTAATCGCATGGAATGTTTTGATATCAGTCACACCATGGGTGAAAACACCGTGGCCAGTTGTGTTGTATTTGATTCTCAAGGCCCTAACAATAAAGAGTATCGTCGTTATAACGTGACCGGTATTACCGGTGGTGATGATTACGCCGCTATGGAGTTTGCACTAAACAAACGTTACAACAAGTTGGTTGATGAGGAGAAAATTCCTGATGTTATTTTTATTGATGGTGGTAAAGGCCAATTAGGTAGGGCAGAACAATACTTTGAAAACTGGCCGCATGCAAAAATGCCACTATTAGTTGGGGTTGCAAAAGGCACTAGCCGTAAACCAGGCCTTGAAACTTTACTTATTGACGGCGGGCGTAAAACTATACCTATGGATTCTGATGCACCCGCACTGCATTTAATTCAGCATATTCGCGATGAATCGCATCGTTTTGCAATTGCAGGGCACCGTAACAAGCGCCAAAAACAACGTACTCAGTCGTTATTAGAAGAAATAGATGGCGTTGGTTCCAAGCGTCGACAAACATTATTAAAATATTTAGGGGGCATGCAAGGCGTAAAAGCTGCTAATATAGAACAGCTAAAGAAAGTTCCTGGGATCAGTCCTGACATGGCTGAGAAGATATTTAACCATTTGCATGACAAGGGCTAGCCCTATGTGCGAATATAGAAAAAAAGACATATCCAAGTAGTTATGTGGAATATTCCAAACACACTCACAACGTTTAGACTCTTTCTTATCCCCATTTTTTTGGTGATATTTTATATGCCTTATTCATGGGCATTCTTTGTTGCTGCCTTTATTTTTTGGCTTGCTTCAATCACAGACATACTCGATGGCTATTTAGCGCGTAAGCTTGAACAATCAACGCCTTTTGGTGCGTTTTTAGACCCTGTTGCTGATAAAGTAATGGTGTGCGCTGCCTTGGTTGCTTTATCTGAGCATTATCAATCTTTGTATATGACTATTCCTGCGCTTATTATTATAAGCCGTGAAATTGTTATATCGGCGCTACGAGAATGGATGGCTGAGCAAGGCAAACGCGGCAATGTGGCTGTGTCCGATATGGGTAAATTAAAAACCGCAGCGCAAATGTTAGCCATTATTGGCCTAATTTGGCAGTACGATACCTGGATGATGTATTTAAGCTATGGCTTACTTTACATAGCGACGTTTTTAACGCTTAGCTCTATGGTGCAATATTTAGTTGCAGCATGGGCAGAATTGACCAAAAATTGATTGTAAACGTCTAATAACGCACCATTTTAGATAAAAAATAATCAAACAGTTCAAAAGTAGCATTTTTTGTATTGACGCGTTTAATAATCTCTGTAGAATGCGTCCGTGTTGAGAGGGCATAGCCCCTAGATAAACAAAGCGGCACTAGCTCAGTTGGTAGAGCGCGACCTTGCCAAGGTCGAGGTCACGAGTTCGAGCCTCGTGTGCCGCTCCAGTTTATCTTAAAGCTAACCTAGTATTGAGGCGGAATGGCAGAGTGGCCATGCACCGGATTGCAAATCCGTTTACCCCGGTTCGACTCCGGGTTCCGCCTCCAATCAACACTCCACACGCTTTAATTAGCAAACTCGATGCCCGAGTGGTGGAATTGGTAGACACAAGGGATTTAAAATCCCTCGACTAACAAGTCGTGCCGGTTCAAGTCCGGCCTCGGGCACCACGTTGTGGTTTAGTTACATACACCAATATGTAAATTATAAAAATCTTATTTAGAATTAATATGATGCGGCACTAGCTCAGTTGG
>NZ_PNCN01000159.1:0-13083 GCF_005886135.1 Pseudoalteromonas sp. S4741
CTTCGGGCTTCGGGCTTCGGGAAGACATTATTAGATGCTCCCTTTATATCAATAAGTAAAATAAAGATAAGTGTTTAATATTTACTAGGTAGGCGTGAGCTTGCTCGCTTGAAAAGCGAAGCTTTTAATTGTTTAAATTTACACTTACTCGCAAATTTAAATATTTACTCAAACTTGAAGACATGCAATTATTAAACAAGCTTCTATTAAATAAGGATATTTATGAACTTCATATTCGAGCTGATACTTCTAGCTTCCTACACCTTTTTGAAACTAAATAAGCTTTATTCTTAAATAAACCCTAAGTTAAATTTCGTTTAATAATCTTTCCCAGACAATATAATTATAGGAAGTAAAATTGTGAGTATAAATTTTGATGTTGTTATAGAAAGTGATGATTACTCCGTAGATATGCAATCTGGACTAGAAACATTAAAAGGTGCATCGGAGGCAACACGACAAATTGCAACAACGATCATTGAAAGGCGAGTACCTCAAAAACTTTCATTTGAAAGCAAAGTAAGAACTAACCTTAAAAAATCATTTAGAGGCTCATACGGCCAACAGTTTTCGTTAGATTTTTACGACGAAGAAGCCAAAAAGCGCTTTAGAAGTATCGGTAAGCAAACAATCTCAGAGCTTATTTCATATTTTATAAATGAAGCTTTATACCAAGAGAGCCTGCAACTTTCAGGTAAAGCAAAAAATGTTCTTAAAAACCTAGGAGAAGATCTCGAAGGAAAGCTTATTAAACAGCTACAAAAATCATCACTTGAGCACTTACATTCAGTAGCAAATAACTTTAATAAAGATGTGAAAATCCGATTTAGAAAAAATCAAGATACAAAAACAACCCTAGCTAACCTAGGAAAAGCGACTTACGCAACATTAAAACCTCTCACCAATAAAAATAAAATAGAGATTACAGCGAGTATTACGCGCTTAAATATAAACACAGGAAATGGCAGACTTTTGGTGAAAGGAGAAGATGAAACAGTGGCTTTCGGTTTCCCTGCTCAAAAACAGTATGGTGAGTTAAAATTTGCAGCAAAGCAAAAATTTTCAGATAACCTACACAGCAATAACGGAATACCTTCAGAAAATTGGAAAACTTTAAAGCTCAAGGCACATACTCAGAGAACAAGCGGAGGTCAGATAATAAAATACCTGATTGAAGGATTTAACGATGCTTAATCGTTTTTCTATAACAGCTATAATATTAATGCTTATTGTTATTGGCGTTTATATTCTCCAGTTCTATTTTAATCTGAAGTATCAAATATCTGAAAAACCATCCGACTGGGTCGACTTTAGTAATTTTTTTAATGGATTAGTTACTCCACTACTTAGTTTTTTTTCGTTAGTACTGCTTATTCAATCTCTAAGTATACAAAATCAAACAAATACAGAGTTAAGAGATGAAGTCAGAAAAAATAAAAAGAAAGAGCTACTACAATCCTTTGAAATTTATTTTTTTGGATTAATTGAAGCTCAAAGAAATGCATTTAATAATTTAAAGCTAAGTTTTTCAATTCAACTGGATGAACAAGAATTGAGCAACGTTAAGTTAATACAAGAGCTCGAAGATAGTATTGAAGCTAAACGCGCTGAAGGTGTAAGCACCGAAAATATAAGAGATTTTATAAATACTACCGATGCAAATGAAAGTATATTTAATACAACTCGCATTTTTTATAACGTTGTTAGAATGATTACCGAAAAGTTAACAAATGAAAATGGATTTGAATCTTTAGAAAGAAAAAACCAATTTAAAACTCTAATTAGCTTTACTGAATTTTCTCAACTCAGACTTATAATGATAAGCATGCAATTCATGGATTGGGAGTCGGCAAAGTACTTAAAAGAAAATGACGAATTTATTGAAGTACTCAAAGATTTAGGCGGTGGTACAGACCTATACTGAGTATCTAAAAAACCGATGTTTAAACTAAACATCGGTTTTTCTTTGGCTAAAAGCTGACAGCTAAAAACCGACCGCTTGTCTTTATCACTTCCCTATCGCTTCTTTAGCGAATAGGTGTTTGATTGGGCCCAAGTTATCAACGAGTGAAAGCCCTACTCCACGAATCAGCTTTTTAACAGGGTTTGCACCTTCAAATAGCTCTTTTAGCCCTTGCATCATGGCAATGTGTTTTTGTGCATCGAGTTTACGGGTGCGCTCGTAATCACGCAGTGTGCGCGTACTTGCAAATTCTTTGGTGTCTTGACTTAGTAACTCGATTAAATAAGCCGCGTCTTTTAGACCTAGGTTCATACCCAGCCCTGCCAATGGGTGAATGGTATGCGCTGCATCGCCCATTAGCACCACGTTGCCACTTACCCATTGCTGGGCATAACGCATTTTAAGTGGGAACGCGACGCGCTTACTTTGCACTTCACATAAACCGCATTGGCCATCTATTGCAGCCATAACTGCTTTATTAAAAGTGGTGTCGTCCATTGCTAACAATTCATCACAATGATTCGGGCTGGTAGACCACACAATTGAATGAGTATGCTCATCGCTCAATGGCAAGAACGCTAGCGGCCCTGTAGGTAAAAACACTTGGCGTGCGGTATTTTTGTGTGACTCTTTGGTTTTAACTGTCGCTACTAACGCATGGTGATCGTAATCTTTAAAGCTCAGCGCCATATTAAACTGTTTACGAATCGCTGAATTTGCACCATCAGCCGCCACCAGCAACTTAGCAATAATAGGCTCACCAGTTTTTAAATTAATAAATACATCAGACTCGCTTTGGTGTATTTGCTGATACTCGGTATTAAACATGAGTGTGGCATTACTTTGCTGCTCAAGCTCTTTTATTAGTGCAAAGCGAATAATGTCGTTTTCAACTATGTGCCCTAAATGGTCAAGCTCAAGTTGATCGTTATTAAAGGCTATTTTTCCAAAGCTATCGGCATCACGTACATCCATGTGCGTATAAGCACAAGCACGCTCAGCTATTATGTGTGGCCATACATTTAACTGCTCGAGCAAGGTTTGGCTGGCAATACTCAATGCGCTTACACGTAAACCATAGTCATCGCTCGGTGGAGCTTGAGTTGGCGCTGCATCTAACACAACCACACTGACATTCGCTTTAGCAAGCCCTAGCGCCAGCGTTAAACCTATGCAGCCACCACCCACTATACAAACCTGTACTTGTTTCATAAACGTGTACCTTGTTTAACTTGTCCCATTAACTGTTTAGCCAATGGGGCTTTGAATGCGGGGAATAAATCCATCGAAAACAGCCCAATACTGCGACCCAATGCTAACACCCGTGATGAATTTGAAAAAAGTCGAACCAAGGCATCGGTCAATGTCATTACCGTTTTTATATCATCACTGCGCTTAACTGAATATTGACGGGTAAAGGCATAACTCCCTAAATCATGTTCACTGTTTGCTATTAAGTCACTAAGCACTTGTACGTCGCGCAGCCCTAAATTAAAGCCTTGACCTGCAATTGGGTGAATGGCGTGTGCCGCGTTACCTATTACCACAGTACTGTGCGCCGTCAACGATTCGACTTGCCCATAAACCAGTGGATAACTGGCGCGCATCCCTACTTTTATAAACCGCCCAGCACGATAACCAAAGGTGATTTGCAGTACGCTTAAAAAGTCTGACTCACTTAATGTCATATGCTGCTCAATATGCTCTTGGCGCATACACCATACTAACGAATAGCGGTTATTGCTCATGGGTAATAAAGCCATAGGGCCATTTTGGGTAAAACGCTCAAACGCATGATGGTTATGTCCACCAGCCACTTCTATATTGGCAATAATCGCGCCTTGTTCATAAGGCTGGGTATTGAAACCTAGGCCTAGCAAGTGACGGGTTGGCGATTGTGCACCGTCGGCAATCACTAACAGCTTAGCACTTAGTTTTTCGCTGCTTTGTAATGTCAGTTCATTACTTTCGGTATTTTGTTTTATCGCCGTTACGCTATCAGGGCAAAAAAGCGATATATTTGATTGCGTTAAACGTTGATGCAGCGCTCTGCCAAATGGGTTTACCTCTACCACATAGCCTAATGAGGGTTTTGCAAACTCATCACTGTGTATATGGGTTTTACCAAAGTGCCCTTTGTCTGACACACTGACTTTTTTTATGGCTGCCGCATAGGGAGCGTTTATTTCAAACAAATTGAGGCTTTGTAAATACTCCACCGACTGCTGTGCAAGTGCGATGCTTCTGTCGTCAAAACTTGGGTGATAATCTGTGGTTACTTGATTTGCTTCAACCACGGCAATATGTAGGCTGGGATTTTTTTTACTTATGCTCAGTGCGCAACTTGCGCCAACTAAACCACCGCCAATAACTACAACATCAAACTGCTTAGCCACTTTTATCTCCAAGCTTATGCGTTTTTAGCGCTTTGCATTAACGCTTCTATTTCGCTAATTTTTTTAGGCACGGTAATCGTTAAGTTTTCGTGACCTGAATCAGTTACTAATAAGTTATCTTCAATACGAATACCTATACCTTGGTATTTTTTGGGTGCGTTTGAATCTTTACTAATATAAAGCCCTGGTTCAATGGTCAGTACCATACCCGGTTCAAAAGCACGCTCTTGGTTATTAACCTTGTAATCGCCCACATCGTGAACATCGAGTCCTAACCAATGGCCAAGACCATGCATGTAATATTCTTTACAGGCACCTTGCGCCATTAACTCATCAAAATCGCCGGTTAAAATACCTAAATCGAGTAACCCTTGGGTTAGCACTTGCATAGCTAATTTATTAGCCTGCGATAAGTAGCCACCGGGCTTTACTTCGCTAAATGCCACTTCTTGCGCTTTGAGTACAATATTATAAAGCGCAGCTTGCTCGGTGCTAAATTTACCATTAACGGGGAAAGTACGGGTAATGTCGGCTGCGTAACCTTGTAGCTCACAACCTGAATCAATCAGCACCAGGTTGCCATTGTTTAATACATCGCTGTTTTGGGTGTAGTGCAAAATATTAGCGTTATCGCCACTACCGACAATGGTGCCATAAGCTGGATGTGGCGCCCCATTCATCGCATAGTGATGATGAAGCTCTGCCTCTAATTGAAACTCGGTTGCGCCAACGTGGGAAAAGCGCATGGCACGCATGTGTGCTCGGGCACTTATTTCGCAGCCTTCACGCATAATGTTAATTTCGCTTGGCGATTTAAATAGGCGCATCTCGTGTAATAGCGGACGAATATCTTTAAGGGTACTCGGTGCTGTATCGCCTTTTTTGGGGGCACTACGCAAAGTATTGAGCATTGAAAATACTTTGCCGTCGAAGGCAGGATACGTCCCTTGTGCATAAAATAAAATCTGTTGGCCGTTCACCAAATTCAATAATTGTTCGTTTAGTTCACTTAATGCATAAGTTTTGTCGAATAAGTATTCGCTTTGCGCTTTTTCAAAACCAATGCGCCTGCCGTGCCATACCTCTGCAAGTTTATCTTTACCTAAACAAAACAATATAGAAGGCGTATCACTGTCTTTGCATAACACCAATACCGCATCGGGTTCGTTAAAACCAGTTAAGTAAAAAAAGTCACTGTCTTGTCTAAACGGATAATGAGTATCTCGGCTACGTGTGAGCTCGGTTGCAGCAGGAATTATCGCAATACTGTTGCTATCCATTGCCGCCAATAAACGCTCGCGGCGCGCTTTAAACTCTGACTTTTGTATTTCAACCATTAATAACTAACCCATTACTTTTGTTGTATTACTAAATTAATGCAGTGTTTTTTTGTTGCTTTGTGAGTTTTGCTCTTTGCCAAGTTCAGCAAAACACAGTAACGCCGATACGCGTACGTACTCAATCACTTCATGCAGTGCTTGGCTATCTTCTTTGGTTTCTTCAAAGGTTGTATCAAGGCGCGTAATTTCGCTAAAGTCGCTAATCACTTCTTTTACATCTGCCGACAGCTTGCCATAGTCTTTTTGCTTTAAGCCAAAGCCCAGCATAAACCCAGCTACCCATGATACGAGCCCATTGGCTTGATCGATGAGTGTTTCGTCATCACTCGGTAAAAACAAATCAAATTGAAACTCTTCATTGTTAAAGCTTTCAACAACTTGTTGATAAACTTTACCAAAAAACTGTTTTAAATCGTTGCTAAACGACTCGCCATCATTAAATACGTCGCTCAGTAAGCCTAAGTATTCTTTATCGTCAATGCTTAGCCCACAAGCAAGTAAACCGCTAATAACGCCATGCGCTTCAGCAGGTGATACAAATATTTCGTTTTTCTCTAAAAGAAGTTGGGCTTTTTCGTAATCTGGTAAGTTATTCATAATGACGTCTTCGCTTTGCTAATTAAAGCAATGCTACCACTCGATAAAAAGCAACTCCAATGAATTCTATGACTGAGGTCAAAAGCAAGCGATTGAAAAGCTGATTAAGTTCAAAAAGCAATCTTAAAAGTAAATACAAGATTAAATTTGCAGGAAAACTGAGCGAACAGTTTAATTTTTTACGATTGGGGTTTAAGGATTGGAATATGTCTTATATACTGAATTTGTTCCCTGGGGTGCAGGAGCTTGGTTAAGTCCCTGAGCCGATAAATTTTATACCAGGATTTTTGTTCGTCTACTATTGTGCAAGCTCGGCATGTACCGAGAAGCCTACGGTAAACCGCAGATTTCCGCCCTGAAACCTCAAGGTTTCAGGACTGACACCCGGCACCGCATTCTCGGGGAACACCTCCAATAACTTTAATTCCCCAGCAATTACTTTTATATCTTTATTTTATTAATCACCTAGTTATTATAAAAAACACCGAACTGAATTTTTTACAGTCCGATGCTTTACTTACTAGTACCTGAAACTTAGTGCCTGAAACTTCTACTTATCTATGTAGTCTGCACTTACTTAAACCAGCCTTGAAAGCGCTCCATCAGCATATAGTTAACCGGAACGAGTAATAAGGTTATAAAGGTCGCAAATATAATCCCAAAACCTAGGCTTACTGCCATAGGAATTAAAAACTGCGCCTGAGTCGCCTTTTCAAACAGCAGCGGCATTAAGCCTATAAAGGTGGTTAAACTAGTTAGCATAACCGGTCGAAAACGCGCTACGCCGGCGGTTTTAACAGCTTCCATTAAATCTAGCCCTTCACTGCGCTTTTTATTAATAAAATCAACCAATACTAACGAGTCGTTCACCACGACCCCAATTAACGCGAGCATTCCCAGCAAACTCATAATGGTAAGCTCCATAGCCATGATCCAATGGCCAATTACTGCGCCAATCATGCCAAAAGGAATAATGCTCATCACCACCAGTGGCTGTAAGTACGATTTAAAGGGAATTGCGAGCAACCCATAAATTACAAAAAATACAAATACCATTCCCCACAATAATGAACCAAACGATTCGCGCTGCTCTTTGGCTTCACCTTCTAACGAATGGCTTACACCTGGGTATTGTTGCACAAGTTCATCTAAGTAGGCTTTTAAATCAGCTTGAAGCACGGTCATATTGGTATCGGTTTTTTCTACATCCGCCGACACATTAAGAGTACGGTAACGATCAATACGGGTAATGGTTGATGGACTTTGACCAGGTACTAAAGTGGCAACGTGTGACAGCGGCACTCGCCCACCATTAGGCGTTTGTATTAATATATCTTTTAAATCAGCAACTGAGCGCCTTTCATCTATAGGTAAGCGCACCATAACGCGCACATCATCACGCCCGCGTTGAATGCGCTGTACTTGTACACCAAAAAACGAGTTACGCACTTGTCTTGATACATCAACTCTATTTAATCCAAGTGCAAGCCCTTGCTCTGTTAGCTCTATTTGTAGCTCTTCTTTACCATCAGACATGCTATCGGCAATATCAAACACGCTTGGATAAGTGGCCAATCGTTGTTTAATTTGCTCAGCCACTGTTTGCAGTGTGGTTATGGAATTACCCGATAATTGAATATCAATTGGGTTTGAGCTTCTACCTATTTCTGCTCTAAATGTGAGACTTTCAGCCCCAGGGATCACCCCTATTAATTGCCGCCACTCTTTTACCAACTCACGCGAACCAATATCAGACTCTCGTTGTTCTGCTGGGGTGATTTCAAAGCGCACACTACCCGAATTAGCCGCACCGCCTCGCCCGCCAGTGCTGGCTAAAATATTAAGGATAATACTTTGCCCTGTTTCTTCATCTTGATACTTACGCTGAAGCTCTCTGGCTTTATCTGACATATCAATTATGTATTTATTCGTGACTTCAAACGGTGTTCCCGCAGGAAAAGTTAAATTAACCCGAACTGTTTCACTGGGAATACGTGGGAAGAAAATAAACTTAGTCCAACCACTGGTGATCATGGTTAAAATAATTAAAAACACGCCCATAAATAAACTGACTGTGGCCAGTTTGTTGCGTAGCGCTAGCCCTAATACGGGTTGGTAATATTTTAAAATGGCATGCTCAAAACCATCTGCAAAACGTTGTTGGAGTTGCTCTAATTTAGAACCTTTGCCTTTTTGCTGGCGCAGTTTGATATATTTTAAATGCGCTGGCAGCACAAATTTAGATTCAATCAATGAAAACAATAATACAGGAATAACCACCACCGGTATTTGCGCAAAAATAGCGCCTCGCGCGCCTTCTATAAAACCTAAGGGTAAAAAAGCGGCCACGGTGGTTAACACGCCAAATGTAACTGGCGTGGCTACTTCTTGAGTTCCTTTTATAGCAGCCTCTTCGCCCGATTTGGCAGTTTTTAAATGGGTATACACGTTTTCACCGGTAACAATGGCATCGTCCACCACAATCCCTAGCACCAATATAAAACCAAATAAGCTGATCACATTTATGGTCACGCCAAAGGCGGCCATTGCCATAAACGCGCCCATAAATGAAACTGGAATACCAATAAATACCCAAAACGCGATGGCAGGTCTTAAAAATAATGTCAGTAACCCCAGTACCAAAATCCCCCCCTGTAAAGCATTGCTAGTTAGGGTAGCAATACGGCTTTTTACTACCTCAGAGTCATCATCCCAATAGCTTAAATAAAACCCTTGCGGTAAATTAGCTTGCTCACTGGTAATATAGTTTTTAACTGCATCGGCCACTTCTATCGCACTTTGCGGACCAATGCGGTACACATCAATAAATGCGGCTTGTTTGCCATTAAAGCGGGTGCGCACGGGGGTTTCTTCAAAATCATCGTTAATGGTTGCAATATCACTTAAGCGAATAATAGTGCCATCGGCTTGATTTTTTATCACAATGCTTGCAAATTCATCTTTGCGGTAAGCTTGCCCTTTAGAGCGAATAAGTACATCGCCGCCCTCTGTTTTAAGGTTTCCTGCTGAAATATCAGAACTTGAATTGGCAATGGCACTGGATATTTGCGCCAAGGTTAAATCGTATTGGCGCAGCGTATCTTGGCTTACTTCGATTGCCAGCTCATAATTACGTACGCCACTAAGTTCAACTTGGGTAATCGCCGGAATACGCAGCAATTCATCACGGACTTGCTCTGCATATTCTAGGGTTTCTTTTTCGTTGTAGTCACTTGAAACAGTGACTGCTATTACTTCACGCTTACGCTGGATTAACCCTATTACTGGTTTTTCTGCATCGGCTGGAAAAGTATTAATGGCATCGACACGGCTCTTTATATCCGCTAACAATTCACGCTCGTCGTAGCCAGTATCAACCTCAACGCTTACTTGTGATGACCCCTCAGAAGAGCGGCTCGATATTTGTTTAATACCTTCGAGATCTTGTAATGCTTCTTCTATTCGTATGGTGACCCCTTTTTCAGCATCTTCTGGGGTTGAACCACGTAAACTCACACTAATATTTATACGATCAGAAACAAACGAGGGAAACACCTCTAACGGTAACTTAGAAGACAGGCTGAATAGGCCGCCCAACACAATACTAATTAGCAGTAAGTTGGCAGCCACATGATTACGTGTAAACCAAGCGATCATGGCTGCTCTCCTGGTTTTTGTGCTTTAAGAGTCGCATCCATTATCTGCACTGGCGTACCTGAACTCACTTGACCCAGTGGCGTCAGCACTAATTGACTACCCGCTTCAAGACCTTTACTCACAATGCCTTGCAGCGCATTTTGCCACGCTAAAGCAATATTTTTACGCTGTAGTGTGCCATTTTCAACCACATAAACATAACTGCCTTGATATATCGCACTATTGGGAATAACGAGTACCTGAGAGGCGACTTTGCCATTAATTTTAGCTTTAACGTATTGCCCTATTTTTACTGGGTATTGATTATCACTGGTTGATTTATAAGGGTCATTAATTTTAGCCACCACATACAATTGCTGAGCACTTTCATCTATTGCGCCCTCAGTACGAATAAGTTGGCCTTGCCATTGTTGCTCGCCAATTAAATCTGAAGTGAAATTAACCGCTGAGCCACGCTGATTTTTAGCACCATCTCGATATTGCTCAGGTAAATTAATAAAAGGCAGATCTTTATTCTTTATCGGTAAGCGTATTTCAACACTGTCGGTTGCATAAATTGTCGCCAACTGCATATTGTTAGATACCACCTGACCTAAATCAACGCTGCGGTTTAATACTCGCCCAGCATAAGGGGCTTTAATTTTAGTACGTTCAAGATTTAGTTGCGCTTTTTCCAATTGTGCTTGTGCTGACAAAACCTGTGCTTGCGCTGCAGCTAGCTGTGGCTTTCTAAGTACTAAAATACTCGGTTCAGACTCATTGCCTAAACGCTGCCAATCAGTAAGCGCTTGTCGGCCTCGCGCTTGCTCTTCTAATAAGTTTTGCTCGGCATTGAGCAAATTAGCTTGTGCTGATTTAACTTCTGCTTTTAAATCGCGATCATCTAACTGAAGTAATACATCGCCTTTTTCAAAAAAACCGCCTTCACGGAACTGCTCATTTATATCAATAATCAGCCCAGAAACCTGAGCCACCAACATACTTTGAGTTCGTGGTTTAACCGTACCAAAGCTATCAATTTCAACGGGGTAGTCAATTAACTGCAATGGTTTTACCGCTACATTAATTTTTGCTTTTGGCGGTGCTGAAAAACGTGATGCTTTAGGCGGGTTTCCTTTAATAAACATCACCGAAAAAATGGTCGCTATAATGATAGCAGCGGGAACAATTATTTTTTGTTTGTTGAGTTTCATAGTGCTTGCTCATCCTGTGCGGATCTTGATTTTGCAAAGTCGCCCCCAAGAGCAACATGTAATTTAATGCGATTTGTGAGTAATTGGTTTTTAATTTCAATCAGTGAACTTTGTGCATCAAACGAGCGTGCTTGTGCATCTAATACGGTGGTGTAGCTCACTAAACCACTTTGATATTGTTCAAACGATAATTGCTCTGCTGCTAAGGCATTTTCTTGTGCCTGCAAGGTGCTTTGGTAGCGTGCCTTTAAAGATTGTTGTAGGGTAATAGCATTTTCAACATCACCAAATGCATCATATAAAGATTGCAGATAGGCTTGCTCTTGCTTTTGCGTTTGTAAACTGGCTATTTCCTCGTTCGCAGCAAGTCGCCCAGCGTCAAAAATAGGCGCTGAAATGCTACCAATAAGTGACCACGCAAGACTTGAAGCAGAAAATAAGTCGCTTACCCTGTTAGTGCTATCGCTTAAACCTGCCGCTAAATTTAAACTCGGAAAACGCTGTTTATGCGCATACGCAAGCGAAGCGTCGCTGGCTAATAACTGATACCAACTAGCACGCAACGCAGGTTTGCGAGTAATAAGCTCCGACGGTAAACCAAGGGGCATGTCGTCATTAATTACAGGTAGGTCGTTATTCGCTGCTATCAATCCTTTTGGATACTCCCCCAATAAACGCTCAAGGCTACGTGCAGCTTGAGTCAAATTTGCTTTTTGGGTTGCTATACGAGAGCGTTCATTGTTTAACTCATTGCGAGCTAAATAAACATCTAACGCTTCATTTAAACCTTGGCGATAACCCGACTCAATAATCTCGAGGTTTTGCTGGGCGTTAGCTTCTCTGCGCTTAAACAAATCAAGTAATTGCTCTGCACTGATTAAGTTAAACCAATTTGTTATAACATCTGCAATAAGCTGTTGTTTAGTTTGCTCATAGCGAGCTTGCTGAGCAAGGTAGTTGAGGTTGTCTCTACGCTTTGCATCCGAGAGTTTACCCCATAAATCAATTTCATAACCTAACTCTAACGATACAGAGCTTGAGTTATTATAACTAACCGGACGATTATCTTTGCTTCGCCCTACTCGCGTTGAAATATCTAAACTGGGCCATAAAGCGGCACCGGTGACAATTAATTGCTGTTTTTGTATTTCTACATCAAAACGGTTTTGCAATAGTTGCTGATTGTTTTTTAGCGCTTGAGTAACTAGCTGCTTTACTGTTGGTGAAGCAAGTTTATTAAACCATGTGTCGTTGACAGCAACTACTGATTCAACAGCTGTTTGTTGCCACTGATCTGGGAGTGTATTCGGTGCTTGCTCACGTAGTTGCGGGTTTAAGTTACTCGTACAACCACTCAGCAGCATAATACTTATTGCCAATAAAGATGGCTTATATTGCCACATCATGTTTAAACCTGATTAATGCTATTTATGAATGTTATTCAAGCACTTTAGCAAACGTTGCTCAATTGACTTTACATAACATTACATACTTTGCGATGAAATTATAAATGCCGTAGATACGCCAATCATTAACATATTGATCACAAATCAATAAACAACCTAATTTTTAGCCAAAAAAGCTGAATAAAGTTCTCAAAGAGGTATGAAAAGGACAGAGGGACTTACTGTTTATGACGTGCTAGAAAAATAGAGCAGGATAGAAAAACTTAGAAACAAAAAAGCCCCGCATATGCGAGGCTTTGTATAAATGGTGCCTCGACCCGGAATCGAACCAGGGACACGAGGATTTTCAATCCTCTGCTCTACCAACTGAGCTATCGAGGCACTAAACAGTGCAATAGTTAAATTAACTATTTAAATAAATGGTGCCGACTAACCGAGTCGAACGGTTGACCTACTGATTACAAGTCAGTTGCTCTACCAGCTGAGCTAAGTCGGCACACTAAACTGTGTGCTAAGGCACGTGTAATATTT
>NZ_PNCN01000160.1:0-23310 GCF_005886135.1 Pseudoalteromonas sp. S4741
CTTGAGATGGATTTATTATCCGGAGTTCAGGTTATTTAGTGATACTCCATGAAAGCGAAAGAGATAAATTAACGGGTCAGTTAAATAGATAGACCTTTGAGAAAAAAATAAAACAGCTAATTGAAAAACAAGTATTAAAAATGCACGGCTCATCCCGAGATGAGGATAAAAGGCAACAAAAGCAGGCATCAACATCTTGGCTGGCTATTTTAGATATTGATCATTTTAAAAATATAAATGATCAATAAGGTCATATCTGTAAAGATGAAGTGTTACTGGTATTAGCGCAAAAAATGCGTCACTTTTTTCGCTCAACAGATTTAATTTTTCGTTTTGGTGGGGAAGAGTTCGTGATTGTTTTTGAGCCCACAGATGCTGACTCAATCAGTAATAAAATGGCTGAATTTATACAGCTCATTAGGTAATACATCGTTTCCTTTTGTTGAAAATATGACGATCAGTGCTGGTTTAGCGCGTATTAGTCCTTATGATTTTCCAATTGCAGTGCTAGAAAGCGCAGATAAAGCGCTTTATTATGCAAAAAATAATGGCCGAGATAAATTTTGTATCTATGAAGATTTACTTGCCGAGAACTTAATAAGTGTACAAGTTAATTTCTCAGAAATAGATTTATTTTAAACTACTGCGGCTGAGGATGGCTTCGCTGCACTTTTACTTTGGTTACTTGGTCGAGCTTTATAAAATAAACATTGCCGCCAATGCCTTTGAATTCTTCATCGGTAAAGGCGATGGTGTTGTCATCATAAAAGCTGATTGCCTCTTTTTGGGTTACAATACCTAAGTCAATTTTAAATACATCGCCAGAGAAAAACTTATCGCCTTTAAAGTTTTCAAACAGCCAAATACTGGTTGAATCTAGTAGTGCGAGCTTTTTTCTATCTGGGCTAAGTGCTGCGGATGTGATCCAGCAAAGCTTTTCCATAGTGGTGCACGTTTTAAATGAATCTATCAGCTGGGCATCAAAATTCGCTGCATGGTCGCCTACTTTGTAAACGTTAGTAATTCCATCGAATGGCTCTGTGCGATTTTTAGTAAACAAGTATAAATGTCGTCCAAAAGCCACAAACGCTTCTAAGTCATAATTACGTTGATCAGGCTGTATTGGGCTGCCATCTAATTCTGGGTAGGTAAACTTTATAATTTCAGCTTCTGTTGTATTGGTTTTTATATCTATAGGGTTTTCTATTTTATAAATTGTTAGCCATTTACGTTCATTTTTATTATTACCAAAGTCGCCTAAAAAGAAATGACCAAACTTATTTTGCGTCATATCTTCCCAGTCTATATTTTTTGCATTCGTGACGAGTACTTCTTTTGCAATTGAACCATCGTCATTGAGCCTATAAAGCTTAGGCTCGTCGCCACTATCGTTAATAGCCCAAAGCCGTTTATGTTTATCAAACTCAATGCCTGAAATTTCTTTTAGTTTTGGGTCTACAGAGACCACCTTTTTACTATATAGTGTATAAATTGAACTGCCTACAACAGCCGTAATGATGCTAAAGACGATAACAGAAGTAATAAGGATGCTTTTTTTCAACATTGTATTTAAGTGTTCATTGGGTTGGCTCAGTAGATAGTTATTATCGCTGATGATGTTGTTAAGCTAAAGGTTTTTATAGTTTTAATGTAGTAATAAAAATTAATAAGTATGTGTATAAGGATAAAAGCAAATTAATTAGCTGTTATGGTGTAGTTGGTTTAAAAGTTGCTCAGTTGCAGTGCTTACGTAAAAATCAGTATTAATGGTTAAAATTGCACCAAATCAGTGCGGTAAAATAAATAACGCACTGTAATAATGCGTAAATAAAGTTTTGATTAACTTTAAAGCTGTTTTTATGTGAATGAATGGATTCCACATCGCCTTTTTAAGCTGTTTGGCCTGTGGCAAAGATGAATAACCCTTATGGTTTAGTTGGAGCCTATTATGTTGAATAAACGCTTTTTTAAAACAAAAAATGAAGCAGAAGTAACCTTTGAATTTTCTCACCCAGATGCAGATGATGTCTGTTTACTTGGAGAATTTAATGATTGGCAGCCGGTGCCAATGAAGCACAACAAAAAGCTTGGCGTATTTAAATGCAAGCAACGTCTTCCCGTTGATAAAGAGTTTCATTTTCGCTATTTAATAAATGGTAAACAGTGGGATAACGATCATCAGGCTGATGGGTATATTGCTAATAATTTTGGTACAGAAAATAGTATAGTAAATACACAACGCATTAATTAAGGTCGCTGAATGGACGCACTATCGCAATTGTTTTATTTGCATGGTATTGGTTACGAATACACTAAGTATACGGGTGAACACGTTATATTTAGCGAAGACACCCGTAAATCTGCTTTGCACTGCTGTGGCGTTGACACACGTGATACGGCGCAAATAACCCAGTTAAATTATCAATTGGATGCGGCTACATGGTTAACACTCGCACCTGCTGTTAGCATAATAGATCAGGCTAGTAATGTGCTAAAGGTGCGTGTTAATGAAGCTGATACGCATCATAAAATTACATTAACTGTGGCAGCATTAAATATAAAGCTGCAATTTGAACACATTGCTCAGTATGCAGCATTAGGTGAGTACTTTGTAAATGGGTGTCGTTATATAGAAATAGCGCTACCACTGACGCATTTACCAACCGGCTATTATGATGCGTTATTAACGATGGGTGAGCAATCTGCTAAAACACAAATTTGGTCGACCCCTGAACAAGCCTACCAAATAGCGGATAAAAAACGCTTTGGCTTATCAATTCAGTTATATACATTAAAAAATAAAGCCGGACTCGGGATTGGCGATTTTAGTGATTTACTTGAGTTGGCAACCTTATGTGCAAAGCAAAATATGGACTATATTTTACTTAACCCATTGCACTTATTGTTTGCAGATAACCCTGAGTGTGCCAGCCCCTACAACCCAAACAATCGTGCCTTACTCAATCCGCTATATATCGCAATTAATTTATCGCCAGACAGCTTTAACAATCCGGATTTAACTGAGTTGTTATCTGCTAATACCTCAAGCAAATACAGCGACCAAAATGTAGCGTTTATTGATTATAGAACGGTTACTGAGAGCAAATATACTGCTTTTAAGCTGCTTTTTAAGCATTTTCAACAACAGGGCAGTCAAACACGGCAAAACGAATTTAGTGCGTTTTGTAAACAGTACAGTGATGTACTTGCTATGTTAGAAACCACAGAGCCCACATTTGAATATTACCTCCAATGGCAAGCACACAGCCAACTCGCGCTATGCCAACAGCATTGTATTGAGCAAGGGATGGCGATTGGTTTAATTAATGATTTAGCGGTGGGTTGTGCTAATGAGGGCACTGAATTTAAATACCAGCAGGGATTATTTAGTCAAGATGCAACCCTTGGCGCACCACCAGATCCTTGGGCACCTAATGGCCAAAATTGGGGGCTGCCAGCAATAAACCCGCAGCGCCTTGCTGACAATAACTATCAGTTTTATCGCTCACTCATACGCGCCAATATGGATGCAGCAGGCGGGTTACGAATCGACCATGTAATGGCGATTAGGCGTTTGTGGTGGTGTTTCATAAACAATAATACCCAAGATGGCTGTTATGTGTACTACCCATTTGAGCATTTATTAGCAATTTTAAAAATTGAATCTCATCTTAATCAGGCCATAGTAATAGGCGAAGATTTAGGGGTTGTTCCACCGGAGGTAAAAGAGGCACTGGTTGATAGTGGCATTTTCTCAAACAGCTTATTTTATTTTGAAAAACAACAAAACGATGAATTTGTAAATAGCGATGACCTTAGCGAGCAATGCCTGCTGATGATAGCCAATCATGATGTACCGCCATTTGTGGGCTGGTGGCAGCATAGCGATTTAAAAATTAAACAGCAGTATGGGCTGATTGATACTGATGAGTATCAGCAGTTAGTTCAGCAGCGAGAGCAAGAGCAGCACCGGCTATTACGCTTTTTAAATCCGCAAAACACTTCCTTGTCACTTAACACGGATGCTTTTGACGTTTATAGCGCTTTGGCTGTATGTTTAGCTAAATCGCCGTCTCGTTTACTTGCATTACAGCTTGATGATTTAGACAAGCAACACTACCCAGTCAATATTCCTGGCACCGACAAAGAGTATCCTAATTGGCGACGGGTACTGACACATACATGCGACGATATTTTTAAAGATAATGCTGCTCTTTTGGCTGCAATACATTCAATAAGGAATGCGTAAATGGGCAGTACTAAAAATAAGGTATCAACGCAATTAGTTGATTATGACGCACAGGTAAACGCTTTAACTGCAGGGCGATTTAAAGACCCGTTTAGTTTTTTAGGCGCGCACAACATCCAAAGTGGCACTGAAATACGCGTGTATTTGCCAGCGGCATTACGCGTCGAACTGTTAATTGATGGTCAAGTTATTAGCGCGTTACGCTATAAACACAGTGATTTATTTATCGCTGAGTTATCAAGCATGCCTAGCAGTGTTTACCAATGCCAGGTTAGTTATGAAAATAGCGATGTTACATTTTACGATGAATACAGCTTCAGCAGTACATTGGATGAACAAGCTATGTACTTGTTTAACGAAGGTAGCCTTGAGCATGCTTATACTCACCTAGGTGCGCAATTTACTACACAACAAGGGGTAGATGGTGTTCGTTTTTGTGTGTGGGCGCCTAATGCCGCCAGTGTATCGGTTATTGGTGAGTTTAATTTTTGGCAAGCGAATCGCCATTTTATGCGATTTCATCCGGCCAGTGGGGTATGGGAATTATTTATCCCGGATTTAAGTGCAGACATGTGCTACAAATTTGCTATTACTACGCTCAGTGGCGAGGTCTTAGATAAAGCCGATCCTTTTGCGTTTAAAATGCAGCAAGCACCGGGCACTGCCAGTATATTACAGTACAAACCAGCGCCTATTTTGCTAAGTGAACAAGCGATTATAAATCGCCAAAAGCGTAATCATATTGATGCGGCTATCAGTATTTATGAAGTGCACTTAGGCTCTTGGCAACGCGCTGAGCATAACCGTTACTTAAGCTACACCGAGCTTGCAGATAAGCTTGTAGGCTACGTGATTGAAATGGGGTTCACGCATTTACAACTTATGCCGATAAGTGAATACCCGTTTGATGGCTCTTGGGGTTATCAGCCAGTAGGGCTGTTTGCACCTACGAGCCGCTTTGGTGATTACAACAGCTTTAAATACTTAGTTGAACAATGCCATAAAGCTAATATAGGCATATTACTTGATTGGGTCCCTGGGCACTTTCCAAGCGATCCGCATGGCTTACATTGCTTTGATGGCACCCATTTATACGAACACGCTGATATGCGCCAAGGGTTTCATCCTGATTGGAACACCTATATTTATAATTATGACCGCCCTGAAGTAAAAAGCTTTTTAATTTCTAATGCGATGTATTGGCTTAGCCAATTTGGCATAGACGGACTACGTGTGGATGCGGTGGCGTCGATGCTTTATCTTGATTACAGTCGTAAAGAAGGACAGTGGGTAGCTAATTGTTATGGCGGTCGAGAAAACTTAGGGGCTATAGAGTGCCTAAAACAAGTGAACTTACGCAGTTATAAAAATAACCCCGGCATTATGATGGTTGCCGAGGAGTCAACGGCTTGGCCTGGGGTCACGCAAAGTGTTGAACACAATGGCTTAGGTTTTGGTTATAAATGGAATATGGGCTGGATGAATGACAGCTTAGATTATATGCAGCAAGATCCGTTATTTAGAAAATATCACCATCATAAAATGACATTTTCTATGGTGTATGCATTTAGTGAAAATTATATTTTACCGCTCAGTCATGATGAAGTGGTGCATGGAAAGGGATCACTACTAAACAAAATGCCCGGTGACGATTGGCAGCAGTTTGCAAACTTGCGTGCTTATTATGCGTTTATGTGGGCACATCCAGGCAAAAAATTACTGTTTATGGGCGCCGAAATAGCACAGCGTAAAGAGTGGGATCATGACCATTCACTAGACTGGCACTTGCTTGAGCATCAAAGCCATCAAGGGATTCAGCATACGGTTAAACGTCTTAATCAAGTGTATCAAGCGCATCCATCTTTATATGAGCTTGATAGCTGTGCAACGGGCTTTTCATGGATAGATAATAATAACAGCCAGCAGAGTATGTTTAGCTTTATTCGTTATGCTAAAAATGCTGACCACTTTATGGTTATTGTCGCTAACTTTACACCAACGGCTTATCAACACTACACCTTAGGTGTGCCAGCGAAGGGCATATATAAAGTGGTATTAAATACCGATGAGGTTTGCTTTTTTGGCTCAGGTTATCGTGTCACAGAGGATAAAAACCAGCTTATCCACTCAGTCGTTCAGCCAAGTCATGGGTTTGATCACAGTATTACAGTTAATATTGGTGGCTTAACCACACTTTACTTAGAAAAGGTGAATGATGAGTAATTGCTTTGAGGTTACTCAGGGTGCGCCTTTGCCACTGGGTTCGAGTGTACAAAACCAAGGCGTTAACTTTGCCTTGTATGCCCCTAATGCAAGCCAAGCTTTTGTGTGCTTATTTGATAAAAGCGGCCATACAGAAATATTAAAAATAGCCATGAATATTAATGAAGGCGGCGTATGGAGCATTCACATAGCCCCATTAAGCACAGGCGCATTGTATGGCTTTAGGGTTGATGGCGAATACAGCCCAGAAAAAGGCATGTTGTTTAATGAACATAAATTACTGATTGATCCGTATGCAAAAGACTTGTTTAACGAATTTACTTGGAGCGAACGACATTACGGGCAAATGCCCATTGGCACTAAAAGTGTGGTTAATAATGCGATAGATATGCCTAAATCAAAAGTGACTGCGTCGGTAGCTTATACACAAACAAAGCCACAGCATAGTTGGGCCAATACCGTTATTTATGAGTGCCATGTTAAAGGTGCCACCTGTCGCCATCCTGATATCCCTAAAGCACTACAAGGGACATTTTTAGGTTTGAGTCATCCCAGTTTTATTGATCATTTAAAAAGTTTAGGGGTAACAGCTATTGAACTTTTGCCTGTGCATGCTTTTATAAGTGAACAGTTTTTAACCGCTAAAGGACTGCAAAATTACTGGGGCTATAATAGTCTTAACTTTTTCACTCCTCATAAAGACTATTTGGTTAATGACGATATAAACGAATTTAAACAAATGGTGAGCGAGTTACACCGCGCCAATATTGAAGTTATTTTGGATGTGGTATACAACCACACCGCAGAGGGAGGAAATGATGGCCCTATTTTATCTCTGCGAGGGCTCGACAACCTAACATATTATCGCACCATTGAGGGGCAACCCAATGTTTATATTAATGATACAGGGTGTGGCAATACGTTAAATATCGATCACCCTAAAACCTTACAATTGGTACTCGACAGCTTACGTTACTGGGTTGAAGTTATGGGCGTTGATGGCTTTCGATTTGATTTAGCCACCATTTTAGCGCGTTCAAATACGGGCTTTAGTGCGTCTCACACCTTTTTACAAGCAATTGCCCAAGATCCTGTGTTAAATAAAGTTAAACTGATCAGTGAGCCGTGGGATATAGGCCCTGGTGGTTATCAGCTTGGTGCATTTCCTTCACCTTGGCGAGAGTGGAACGATCAATATCGTGATGTGATTAAACGCTTTTGGCAAAGTGAAAAAGGCATTATTAGTGATGTGGCAAAGCGTTTACATGGCTCGTTTGATATTTTTGAACACAGTAACCGAGGCCCGCTAAATAGCATTAACTTTATTACCAGCCATGATGGGTTTACGTTAGCCGACTTAGTCAGTTATGAGCAAAAACATAACCAGGCCAACGGTGAAAACAACCAAGATGGTCATAGCGCTAATTATTCGTTTAACTGCGGGGTTGAGGGATTTACCAGTGACTCAGAAGTAATGAGTTTGCGCTTACAACAGCAAAAAAACTTTCTACTCACCTTATTACTCTCCAAAGGCGTGCCAATGATAGCCGCTGGCAGTGAGATGGCGCACTCGCAAGGCGGTAATAATAACGCTTATTGTCAAAATAATCGCACCAGCTGGCTTGCTTGGAAAGACTCACAACTGAATCATTCATTGATTCAGTTTATTGATGATGCGCTAAAAATCAGGCGTGGTCACAGTGCATTTAAACACAGTGTGTTTTTGGATGATATTGATGAGCGCTTCACCGTTAAATGGTTTACCGAGCAAGGTAAAAAAATGGATGAAACACATTGGCATGAAGATACACGGCAATTTTTAATGTATAGCTTACTTGATAAGCAAAATAAGCATGCGTTATTAATTATTCTTAATGCTAGTAAACAGCCTGTGGTCTGCCAATTACCACAATCGCCCATTATCGCGCCATGGACGTTAGTGTTATCAAGTGTAAATAACGCATCATCTGTTATTCAAGAAGATGCAACCGTGAATATTTCAGCACAAAGTAGTTGGGTTTTTAGTGCCAATTTAGAAGGCGATGATTATGACTAAGCAAGACGAGCAAGTGTGTGTAGTAAAAGGCTGGCAAGCAGGCCCAGTGATAGACGAAAGTACTTTAAGTGATGATTTAACACGGCACTTTTATTACACCTTAGGACGTGATGTGGTGGGCGAGTCACAGTTGTATTTGTATCATGCATTAGCACTGACGATCAGAGACCGATTAGTGGCACGCTGCAGGGAAACCAATCAACAAATAAAACAACAAAAACGTCGTAAAACAGCCTATTTATCGTTAGAGTTTTTAATGGGCAGAGCGCTGGGTAATGCGGTATTAAATCTAGATTTAGAATCACAAGTTACAAAGGCACTGCAAGCTTACTGTACTGAGCTTGAAAGTGTGGAACAAGCTGAGCATGATGCCGGTTTAGGCAATGGCGGCTTAGGGCGACTAGCGGCTTGCTTTTTAGATAGCTGTGCCAGTTTAGCGCTGCCAGTGGTCGGTTATGGTATTCGTTATGAATATGGCATGTTTAATCAGTCAATAAAAGAGGGTAATCAGGTTGAGCAACCAGATAACTGGTTACGAGAAGGTCATCCTTGGGAATTAAGCGCACCGGAGCAAGCTAAACGGGTTAAGTTTTTTGGTTATGTACAAAGCTACACCGATAAATTTGGCCGTGAGCATCGCCAATGGATCAGTTCTCAAGATGTATTAGCAGTGCCTTATGATGTACCTATTCCGGGCTATAAAAATAATATTGTTAATACCCTTAGACTTTGGAAGTCTGAAGCAACGGACGAATTTAACTTAACAGAATTTAATGCCGGAAGTTATTCTGAAGCGGTAGCACAAAAAAATCTCGCTGAGCAAATAACCATGGTGTTGTACCCTAACGACAGCAGTGAAAATGGTAAAGAGCTGAGATTACGTCAACAATACTTTTTATCATCGGCAAGTATTCAAGATGTACTTACACAATGGATTGAACAATACGGTAATGATTTTACTGAATTTGCTCAGCATCATGTGTTTCAGCTTAACGATACCCACCCAAGTATTGCGGTTGCCGAGCTGATGCGAATTTTAGTTGATGACCATGAACTGGATTGGGTTCAGGCATGGAATATCACTACCAAAACCATGGCTTACACAAATCATACCTTACTACCAGAGGCATTAGAGAAGTGGTCGGTATCGTTATTTGCTAAATTATTACCGCGTATTTTAGAGATTATTTATGAAATTAATGCCCGCTTTTTAGCCGAGGTGGCCATGCATTGGCCAGGTGATGTGCAAAAACAACGGGATTTATCATTAATTGAAGAAGGGGGCGAGCCGCAAATACGTATGGCCTTTTTAGCCATTGTCGGCAGCTATTCTGTTAATGGTGTGGCAGCACTACACACGCAGTTATTAACCGCGGGTTTGTTTAAAGATTTTTATGCGCTATGGCCTGATAAATTTAACAACAAAACCAATGGTGTTACTCCACGGCGCTGGCTTGCATACTGCAATCCGAGTTTAAGCCAGATCATTAGCGAGAAAATAGGAAAAGACTGGGTAGGCGACTTTGCAAAAATTAGCCAATTACGCCGTTTTTATGATGATCCGCAATTGCACGTAACATGGCAACAAGCAAAACAACAAAACAAGCAACGCTTAGTTGATTTAGTAAAACAAAAGTGTGGCGTAGAGTTTGATATTAACATGCTGTTTGATGTGCAGGTAAAACGTATTCACGAATATAAACGTCAGTTACTTAACATTTTACACGTTATTCATTTATATGACCGCATACGCCGTGGCGACACACAAGGCATGGTGCCTCGCTGCGTTTTATTAGGTGGTAAAGCAGCACCTGGTTATATGATGGCTAAAAAAATCATTAAGCTGATTAATAATGTTGCTGAGGTGATCAATAAAGACCAACAGGTATCTGCTTTTCTAAGAGTCGCGTTTTTACCTAATTATAATGTAACCGCCATGGAAACCATTTGCCCTGCAACGGACTTATCGGAGCAAGTATCAACCGCGGGCAAAGAGGCCTCAGGTACCGGCAACATGAAGTTTATGATGAATGGCGCGCTAACAATAGGCACCCTAGATGGCGCTAATATTGAAATACGTGACGCTGTTGGGGCTGAGAACTTCTTCTTATTTGGCGCACAAGCTGAGCACATTGACGACATAAAAGCGCATTATAACCCCAGTGAAATAATTGCGAATAACCCTGATTTGAATAGTGTGATGCATTTACTCGAAAGTGGCCATTTCAATCTATTTGAACCTGGCTTATTTGACGATGTGATTAATGGTATTAAAAGTAACAACGATCCTTGGTTAACCGCCCATGACTTTGCCAGCTATATAGCTGCGCAACGTGATGTTGATAAAGCCTATGCAGATCAAACATACTGGACTCAAATGAGTATTTTAAATACTGCCGCCAGTGGCTCATTTTCTAGTGACAGAACAATTAGTCAATATTGTGATGATATATGGCATTTAACTCCACTTGATACCACACACCAAACAGTAAAAACAAACACTGACACTAACAGCTGACACTAAACGGAGAGAGTAATATGCCCAGTTATGCAAATCGTTATATAAGTAATTTAACCAGAGAAACCTACGCTTTAATTCTTGCCGGAGGTCGCGGTTCTCGCTTGCATGAGCTAACCGACTGGCGTGCTAAACCCGCCGTTTATTTTGGTGGTAAACATCGTATTATTGATTTTCCACTATCAAATTGCATTAACTCAGGTGTAAGACGTGTCGGAATTGCAACGCAGTATAAATCTCATTCGCTAATACGCCATGTAAATCGTGCATGGGGGCATTTTAAAAAGGAATTAGGTGAGTCAGTTGAAATATTACCTGCGTCACAGCGCCATGGTGAAGAATGGTATTGCGGTACTGCCGATGCGGTATTTCAAAATATGGATATTATTCGCCATGAATTACCTAAATATGTAATGATTTTGTCAGGCGATCATGTATATCGTATGGATTACGGCGGTTTGTTAGCAAAGCATGTCGAAAATGGTGCTGATATGACCGTATGCTGTTTAGAAGTCGCGGTTGAAGAAGCAGCGGGTACCTTTGGTGTGATGACGGTTGATGAAGAAAGTCGTGTACGTCGGTTTGACGAAAAACCTGCCGAGCCCAGCTCAGTGCCTGGTAAACCTGGTACGTGTTTAGCGTCAATGGGTAATTACGTATTCAATACTGAGTTTTTATTTGAGCAATTACAAAGAGATTCACAAACAGAAGGCTCAGGGCGTGATTTTGGTCATGACATTATTCCAGCCATTATTGAAGAACATAATGTGTTTGCTTATCCGTTTAGAGATCCCGCACAAGTAGGGCAACCTTATTGGCGCGATGTAGGGACCTTAGATTCATTTTGGGAAGCTAATATGGAACTGGTTATGCCTGAGCCTCAATTGGATTTGTACGACCCTACTTGGCCAATTTGGACATACCAAGAGCAGCTTCCTCCAGCTAAGTTTATTTTTGATGATGACGATCGCCGGGGTATGGCTGTTGATTCAACCGTATCCGGTGGCTGTATTATTTCAGGCTCATTAGTAAGAAAGTCATTACTGTTTTCGAATGTACATATTCGCTCATATTGTACTATTGAAGAGTCGGTGGTTTTACCCGGTGTTATAGTTAACCGTGGGTGTAAAATAAAACGTGCCATTATTGATAGAAGCTGTGAGATACCACCTGGACTAGAAATTGGTTATGATCGCCAATCTGACGAAGCCAATGGCTTTAGAGTATCTAAAAAGGGAATTGTTTTGGTAACCCGTGAGATGCTGACAAAGTTAAATCAATAATTAAAAGAGCAAGGCGAAAGCCTTGCAGCAAACTATAAGAGTAAATTAATGCATATATTAATGGTTGCTGCAGAGAATGATGCGTTACCTAATGCCAAAGTTGGTGGTGTTGCTGATGTTATTCGTGATTTACCAAAGGCGTTAGTGGCGCAGGGGCTGACGGTAGATGTGGTTATTCCTGATTATGGTTTTGAACTAGGTGAGCGCTGTTTTATTGGTGAAGTGAGTGTGGCATTTAAGTCACAGACCCACGTTTTATCTTTGTTTGAAATTCCACAGAATCAAAAAGGGGTGAGGCAAATAGTGATAAGTCATCCTCTTTTTAGTCAATCATTGAGTGTGTATTGTAACGACAACGATAATAGACCATTTGCTACCGATGCAACCAAGTTTGCACTGTTTAATGCCGCTATTTGTGAAGCGCTTTTACAAGGGGTATTAACACAACCCAACACGTTACATTTGCATGATTGGCATAGTGCCTGTGTGGCCGTATTACTTAAATTTAATCCTCGTTATGGCAAGCTTGCTAAGCTGCGCTTGGTATATACGGTGCACAATTTAGCTTTGCAGGGAATTCGTCCTTTTAAAGGGGATGATTCAAGCTTAGAAGCATGGTTTCCCTCGTTAAGTTACGACGGGCAACGATTATGCGACCCTCGTTATCCGCATTGCTTTAACCCTATGCGCAGTGCCATTAATTTAGCCGACAAAGTACATGTGGTTTCACCGAGTTATAGCCAAGAAGTGCAAATAGCAAGTAATGACGCCCACGGATTCTTTGGTGGCGAAGGGCTTGAACGAGATTTACAGCAAGCGGCTGAGCAAGGCAAATTAATTGGCATACTCAACGGCTGTGATTACGCAATTCAAGACGAACATGAAGCAACTTATAGTAAGCTATTAGAGCAAATAGAATCGACTTTGTTTAGTTGGATGGCAAAAAGCGCGCAATTACACAGCAGCCACTACATCGCTCATCAGCGTGTTTTGCAATTTATGGCGTGTGATAAGCAAGGGCCACTTGTAACAAGTGTAGGGCGGCTCACTGATCAAAAAGTATTGTTACTTTGCCAGCAACAAAGCAAAGACCTGACTATTGATTCAGTGTGTCAGATCATTAATCAATTTAAGGGGCGTTTACTTGTGCTTGGCTCTGGCGATAGTAAACTTGAACACCTTTTTACCTGCGCCATGGCACGTAATAACAACTTTTTGTTTTTAAAAGGCTATGGGCAAGGTGTTGGCGATTTAATGTATCAATTAGGTGATTTATTTTTAATGCCGAGTTCTTTTGAGCCCTGTGGAATTAGCCAGATGCTCGCAATGCGAGCCGGCCAACCTTGCTTAGTGCACAGTGTCGGAGGTTTAAAAGATACCGTAGAGCATAATGTCAGTGGATTTTGTTTTAACGGCGATACGCTAAGTACACAAGCTAATGCACTCTTGCAGAGTTTAACTGAGGCACTTAGCCTATATCAAACAAACCCTAAGCAATGGCAAGCAATAAAAAGGCGAGCTGCTGATGCACGATTTAGTTGGGATAGTGTGGTAACTGATTATATAACATACTTATATTAAAAAATTTTATAAAGTTCAGTGACATCCCTTCTTGTTTACGCTTTAATTACTTAGTCTGGTGGAAATAATATAAAGTAGGTAATGTGTCTGTATTTGTGGCAAGGCAAGCAATACTAAATAGGAATCAAAATGTAGTTGCTTATGAACTGCTATTTCGCGATAGTCCTGAAAATTGCTTTCCTGGTGTGTCTGATGGCCAAGCAACGGCGAGGCTTATCATGGAAAACCAGCTTAACCTAGGTACTCGTCACATTACCTCGGGTAAAAAAGCATTGATCAATATTGGCCCTGAGTCGTTAAAACTTGATTTGTGTGATTTTTTACCTTGTAAAGATGTGGTTATTGAATTACTTGAGACCATAGAGCCCACCGACGATACCTACGAGTTATGTCGTAAACTATTCCACAGTAACTACAAATTAGCCCTTGATGATTTTGTTTATAAGCCGCAGTGGGAGCGCTTTTTAAAGCTGGTCAACTTAATTAAATTTGATATTCGCCTTACTCCACTTGCTGAAATTCCGCTGGTGGTGAATAAGCTTAAAAAATACAAAAATATTAAACTACTAGCCGAAAAAATAGAAACCGTTGAAGAATATAAATTGGCCCGTAAAATGGGCTTTGATTATTTTCAAGGTTATTATTTTGCGCGCCCAGTGATGATAGAACAAAAAGATATGCACTATAATTACGGCCTAGTGATCGCCATTTACTCAGAAGTAATGAAGCCAGATCCTGATGTTAAAGTGATCACCGGTTTATTTGAGCTTGATGCGGCATTGGCCTACAAGTTACTGCGTTTATTAAATAGCGGTGTGTTTCCGCTACAAAGCCAAATTTCGTCGTTAAAACAAGCGTTAGTTTACCTCGGCCAAGCACGTTTAAAAAAGTTTGTTAACTTAATTGTCACTGCCCATACAGCTCGCTCTAAGCCTATAGAGCTCATGCAGATGTGCGTTATTCGCGCACGGTTTTGTGAATTAATAGCCGCAAAAGTTGCTAAGCAGGTTCAAGGTGAAGCATTTTTAACGGGGCTTTTTTCACTGCTCGATGCTATTTTAGACAAGCCAATGGACTTGCTGGTTGATAAACTTCCATTCCCGGAAGATATAAAAGCAGCGTTAACTGGTGAAAAAAATAACTTATATTATATCCTTGAAACAGTCAAAGCCTACGAAACAGGAAGCTGGTGGGCGCTTGAGAAAGCGGTATTACTGATTAATTTAGACAGTGTTTTTTTACCAAAATTATACAAACAAGCGGTACAATGGGCCGATAGCTATAAAGATAATATTTAGGGAATTCATGCTTTGCGCAATTATAATATGGACTTTATAAGGGGCGTAGCCGTACTTGGTCTGGTATTTATTAACTGTTTTTCCTTTGCTATTTTCGAGCTTAATTATACGCCACTTACCACACCTCCAGCTAGCGATAATTTTTTACACACCTTAAGCCTTATATTTGTTGAAGGGCGGTTTCGCACATTATTTACGTTATTATTTGGTGCTGGTCTTTATATTCAGTTTCAGCGTCAGCAATGTATTGAGCCACTAAAAAAACGATTACATTGGCTGATTGTGTTTGGCTTAATACATGGTTTTTTATTGTGGGCGGGCGACATTTTGTTTTTATATGGGGTGTCAGGTTTATTTATATTGCGCTATTTAGATTACACGAATGAAGAGCTTAAAAACAAAGCGGCGCTTTTTACTTTTATTTCTTTAATGACCATTGCCATATTTATGTTAGGGCTTAATGAGGCACCCTTATACAGAGATTCACCCGAGTACTACGAAATATACACTAGTTACTACCAAAGCATCGGTGCTCACTTTAGCCAAAATATAACAATGAGCATTTATATGTTGCTGGCTGTGCCAATTTTATTACTGTGGGCAAGTGCTGGCTTTATGCTAATTGGTATTGTTGCCTACAAATGTAATGTGTTTAGTGATGGATTTAGCAGGTCGGGGCTAATTAAACTTGCTGTGTTAAGTGTGTTGCTGACTAGCTTACGATTAGTGTTAGAGTCATATGAACAAGGTATTGGTTATGCGTTACAAGAGCCTGTTAATGAACTTGCTGCCTTATGTGTTGCACTGCTTTATATTCATTTAATTGTTAAACTTTGCGACAACAGCGCCTACATAGGGAGGCTTATCCAACAAGTTGGACGTTTAGCGTTTACGTTATATATAAGCCAAACCATTATGCAGTTATTATTGTTTAAAGTGTTTTTTCCGCAGTGGACGCTTAGTTTTAATCGACTCGATTATTGGCTTGTTGCCATTAGCTTAGTGATTGTACAGCTTATATTTACAGCTATTTATTGCCGTTATTTTAAGCAAGGCCCGCTTGAATACCTATGGCGTAAATTAGCAAAAATTAACCGCGAAAAAATAGCTTGAGTAGTTTAAACTATGCGCCTTTATATTTAAGAAGATTTGCCTGATGACAGACTTAAAGCGTTTAAATAAATTTATTAGTGAAACAGGGTTTTGCTCTCGCCGCGAAGCCGATAAATATATTGAGCAAGGTCGTGTTACCGTAAATGGCGAATTACCAGAAATGGGTGTTAAAGTTGCCCAATCTGATGTGGTATTAGTGGATGGTAAGCCATTAAAAGCGCCACCTAAACGTGTGTATATTGCTTATAATAAACCTGTGGGCATTACCTGTACCACAGAGCGTAAAATTCAAAGTAATATAGTTAAAGCCGTTAATTACCCTGAACGTATATTTCCGATTGGTCGTTTAGACAGACCCTCAGAAGGGCTGATTTTTTTAACCAATGAAGGCGATATCGTTAATAAAATTTTGCGAGCTGGCAATAACCACGAAAAAGAATATGTGGTTACTGTAGACAAACCACTTAATCGTCAGTTTGTAAATAAAATGGCGAACGGTATTCCTATTTTAGATACTGTCACTAAAAAATGTAAAGTTACTCAGACTGGTGCGCAGCAATTTAGCATTATTTTAACCCAAGGTTTAAACCGTCAAATTCGCCGTATGTGTGAATACTTAGGCTACGAAGTGGTTACACTAAAACGTGTGCGTATTATGAACGTAACCCTCAAAGGATTGAAAGTAGGGCAGTGGCGACATTTAAGCGACGCTGAAATGGCGGTCATTAACGACTCGATTGCTGATTCAGGTAAAACGCAAGAACACTCACTTTATGATGATGCTGAACAGCGCAATAACACAGAACAAGCTAAAAATAGTCACGCTAAACCTGCTCATAAGCGTGATTTTCAGGGCGGAAAACCACGTCGTGAAAATAATGACGAGCAACAAAAGCAGGCTAAAAAAAGTAGCCGAAATACCCCTTATCAAAAACGCTCTACTACTTATGTGGGTAAATCAAATACTCACAAAGCAAATACTGCCACAGGAAACAAAACCCGCAGCAGTGGCACGTTAAGCTTAAAAAAGTAATTAAGCTTGTTTAACAAAGCAAATAAAAACGCAGCCTTAGCTGCGTTTTTTGTTAGCCTACTATTTTTTAGGGTAATCAATCCTAAATACCACAGTGTATAAAACCGGCACTACAATTAGCGTCAGTATGGTAGCAAACCCTAAGCCAAACATAATGGTGACCGCCATCGACTGAAAAAATACGTCGAATAATAACGGGATCATGCCAAGTATTGTTGTGATAGCGGCCATGGCTACAGGGCGCACACGGCTTACGCCTGAGTCAAACACTGCTTGATAGGGTGATTTACCTTCACTCAGTTCTAAGTTTATTTGATCAACTAGTACAATGCCGTTTTTAATTAGCATGCCGCTTAAGCTTAGTAAGCCTAGTAGCGCCATAAAGCTAAACGGCGCATTCATCACTAATAAGCCTGCACTAACACCAATAATAGCCAGCGGTACAGTTGCCCAAATAACCAAAGGTTTTTTCACTGAGTTAAACAGTAATACTGTTACTGCAAACATTGCTAAATAGCCCAGTGGTAACGAGCCAAAAATAGCCTTTTTCGCTTTGCTTGATGATTCGAACTCGCCGCCCCATTGCATTTCATAGCCACGGGGTAAATCAATTGCTTCAACCTCAGCGCGAACCCGAGCAAATAATTTTGCAGGCGTTTCATCACCCAAAACATCATGATCTGCCATCACAGTAATGGTGCGTTTACGATCGCGACGCATAATTAAGCTGTCTTCCCACTCAACAATAAATTCATCAACCACTTGGGTAACCGGCACAAACACGCGTAAAACAGGGCTATAAATTTGTAAATCGTGAACACTGTCTACATTTAAGCGCTCGCTTGCCGGTGAACGGGCAATAATAGGCAATAATTGCGTACCATCACGATATACACCCACTTGCTTACCCGATAGGCTCGTTAACAGAACTTGGTCAAGATCAAATTTGGTGATCCCCAAACGGCGCGCTTTTTGTTCATTAAATTGCGGACGAATCATTTTAGTACGTGCACGCCAATCATCTCGAATGTTAAAGGCACCGTCGTCTTTAGCGATAATCTCTTTAGCCTGTGATGATAGCTGTCTTAAAACAACCGGATCGGGGCCTGAGAACCGCGCCTCTATTTTAGCATCGGTTGACGGACCAATTTCCATTGGTTTTACTTTTAACTTTGCTGACAGCGGATGTTGCTGTGCGTAATCACGCACCTTTTGCATGACTTTTGCGACGGCTTCACGATTGGTGACACGAATAATTAACTGCCCATAAGCAGGATAAGATTTTTCTGGCGCGTAAGTCAGCATAAAACGCGGCGCACCTTGGCCAACCGTACTGGTGATTTCTGTGACCAGTTCATTCTTTTGTAAATAAGCTTCTAGCTGCTTAATGCCCTCAAGGGTTGCGCGAATATCAGCGCCTTGATCTTGCCAGTAATCGACATAAAACATCGGGGTATTCGAGGCTGGAAAAAATGATTGTTTTACCGAGCCAAACCCCACTACAGCGCTACATAAAAGGGCAACCATAAGGACTAAGGTTGTTTTTCTAAAGCGCATAGCTAAATTTAATGTCGCTTTATAACCATTGAATATGATGCCTTGATAAGGGTCTTCATGCTCTTGATTATGTTCGTGTTTAAATTCGGTTTCTTTAAACATTAAATGGGCAAAAAACGGGGTGAGGGTAATTGCGGTGATCCAGCTTAATAGCAATGAGATAAACAGCACCCAAAATAAGCTACCAGCAAATTCACCACTGGCATCTGAGCTTAAACCAATCGGTGCGAAAGCGGTTATGGCAATAACTGTTGCGCCAAGTAGTGGCCACTTAGTTTGATCGACAATATTAATTGCCGCTTTAAGCTTTGTTTGTCCGCGCTTGAGGTTGATGAGAATACCTTCGGTCACAACAATGGCATTATCGACCAGCATACCTAGTGCAATAATTAGCGCACCTAATGATATGCGTTGTAAGTCAATCGCAAACAGCTTCATAAATATAAAGGTGCCTAATACGGTCAGTAATAATATACCGCCGATTAAAACCCCACTTTTAAAGCCCATAAAAATAAGTAGTACTATAATAACTATTGCAATGGCCTCTATTAAACTAACAATAAAGCCATCTACCGACTGCTCTACTTCTTTAGGTTGGTTATACACTGAGCTAATATCAATACCATGCGGGCGTTGATACTCAAGAGATGCTAAGTGCTCATCTATGTGTTTACCCACATCAACAACATTAACCCCAGACATAAACGACACACCAATAAGCAGAGCATGTTGTTGATTGTAATGAATCACATTAGTCGGTACTTCAGCATATTCACGGTAAACCTTTGCAACATCGCCTAGATAAATGAGTTCGCTGGCACCAGGCTTTGAAATTAATAAGGTTTCAAGTTCTTTTACATCTTTAAATTCACCAGTAGGGTGCAAGCGAATAGACTCATCACCCACGCGAATACGTCCAGCGTTAGATACGGTGTTTTGTGATTGCAGTAAATCATAAATATGACTAGGCGCAATACCGAGTTGGGCAAGCTTTTGCGTCGATACCTCAACCATTACTTGTGGCTGCTGTTGGCCCGCAATTGTAACTTTGCTCACTCCTTTGACTAAAACAAGTTCACGTTTTAAATAATCAACATAGTCTTTTAATTCATCATACGAGTAGCCATCGCCCGTGACGGCAAACATAACGCCGTAAACATCGGCAAAATCATCAATCACATTACTGGGGTAAACACCACTTGGTAGCGACGGGCTAAGGTCGTTTATTTTACGACGCATTTCATCCCATATTTGTCTTAGCTCCTGTTTACGATAGGTGCTTTTCATTTCTACGGTAATTTGTGATTTACCATTGGATGAAATAGAGGTGACATAATCAACATAGGGGAGCTGTTGAATGGCATTTTCAATCGGAAATGTCACTTCTTCTTCGACTTGCTGTGGAGAGGCACCTGGATATAAAGTGATCACCATGGCTTTTTTTAAAGTGAATTCAGGATCTTCCAGCTGGCCTAAATCAAAATAAGATACACTGCCGCCAATTAACAGCAACAGCGTAAACATCCAGCTAATGACTTTTTTCTCAATAGATAGTTGCGCAAAGCCCATAATTATAAGCCTCGCTCTTTATTCCAAGGACGAACAGACATGCCCTCTTGTAAAGAGTGAACACCGGCAGAGACAATTTGTTGGCCTTCTTTTACGCCGCTAAGCACTTCGATAGTGTCGTGATGCAATTGGCCCACTTGTACTGCTTGTTTATGCACAGTGCCAGTTTGCTGATTAAAAACCCACACATAGGCATTATCGCTTAGGCTTTTATTAGGATCTGAAAATACCGACTCAATAGGTAAAATAGTGTAAGGGGTTTGTGAGCGTGTAACTTTACTCAAATCTATCATCACTTGTCCCGACATACCCGCAAGTAAGTTAAAATCTTTTGGCACCGGTAATGAAAACACCACTTTATAGGTGAGTGTTGCAGGATCGGCTTGGGTATCCCATTCTTTAAGCGTTAGTTTGTATTGCTTGTCGTGATAGCCATCAAATTCAACCATAGGTTGGTATTGGGTATCTTTTTGAATGCGCGCCACGATTTTTTCAGGAACCTGTATTTCTACATCCATAAAATCGCGAGTTTCTAGGCGCAGAACATTTTGTTTTGCTTGAATACTCTCAAAGTTTTTTACAAACACTTTGGCTACTATGCCAGCAAAAGGAGCACGAAGTTCACTGTACTCTAAATTTGTTTCTGCAATTTTAAACGCTGACTCAGCGACTTGTTTATTGGCAACGGCTTGATCAAGCTCAGATTGACTGGTGATATTTTTATCAAATAGTTGTTTAATGCGTTTTAGCTGTGATTTTGCCAGTTCGTATCGTGCTTTACGTTCGTTATATTGTAATTGAAAATCCTCAGGATCTAACTTAGCCAATAGTTGTCCTTTTTCAACTTGTTCACCAGCTAATACAGGAAATTCAACCAACTCACCGTTGACCCTAAAAGCAAGATATGAGCCTTGGTTTGCAACCACTTCAGCGGGGAAGCTGCGAATGTTAGTTTGTGAATCATGACCAATGCTAAATAATTTAACCGGACGAATAGGCTCTTCTTTAGCTATATTCTCGGGCTCTGAGCAGCCTATTAAACTTAGTAATGTCGCAGATAGTAAACATAAGCGAAACAGTGGCATGATATCTCCATGATAAAAAAAGGCTAAATAAGTGTGTGCAGCATACGCTGCAAACATATAAAATAAAATTCATTAAATTTTAGAAACTCAATAAGTTTTACTTATAATGTGCCGGGCTGACTATGAAACTTAATCAATTACAAATTTTAGATGCTATTGTGCAAAGTGCGAGCTTAAGTGGCGCTGCATTAAAGCTACATAAAACTCAGCCTGCATTGACACTGGCGATTAAAAACTTAGAGGCGAAATTAGGTTTTGATCTACTCGACCGTTCAAAATACCGATTACAACTCACCGAAAAGGGGCGTATTTTTCATCGCGAGGCTAAACAACTTTTAAACGCGAATGAGCAGCTTACTCAGCTTGCAACCGAGCTGGCGCTGGGGAATGAAGCGCAATATAGAGTTTGCTACGAGCAAATTTGTCATGTGCAAAGTTATAACGAGATCATAAGTAATACTTTTAAGCATTTTTCTAGTACAGAATTTCGTTTAACCAGTGGTAAACGGTTTGTATCTTTAGAGCAAGTTAATACCGGTCAAGCCGAGCTTGGAATAGGCCCGTGGTTTGATTTATTTCATGCAACTGGCGATTTAGAAAGCTTACCCATTGGTAAACTAGATATTGGCATTGTAGGAGCTAAAGGGGTTTTACCTAAGCAGCTTACCTACGATGAGTTACAGCTTTACCCCTGTTTGGCTATGTTTGAAAGTGGCTTGAGCATAGACAGCGATAGACTTTCCTATTCAAAAGGGGCTGCGGTGATGAAAATTGATGATATATCTACCCTAAAGTCGTTTTTATTGTCAGGTGCGGGTTGGGCAATGATGAGTTTAGGGCATTGTAAAAAAGAAATTGCCGCGGGCTCATTACAGCAAATCATAGTTACCGACAGAGAGCACCAGTTTAGTGCGCAAATTAGAGCCTTTCGTCAGCATGCTATGCATCATGGGCCTGTAGCTCGTAAAATTTGGCAGCAATTTAAATTACTCAGTCAGGAGTATTTAAGCAAGAATGGACGTTAATAAAGAAACGGTAATTTACACTATCATAGCCAGTATACCCAAAGGCAATGTTGCCAGTTATGGCCAAGTAGCAGCACTTGCGGGTTATCCTAATAATGCTAGGTTGGTAGGTCGCTTATTAAAAGAGATGCCAAAAGATTCGGTGATCCCTTGGCATCGAGTGGTTAATAGCCAAGGTAAAATATCATTTCCCGAAGGGAGTGATAAATACCAAGAACAACGACAAAAACTGTTATTAGAAGGTGTTAATTTTGACAATAATAAAGTGAATATGCGCGAGTGTAGATGGGAGTGATATAACTATTCTCGGCAGATAAGTGCTCGCGTAGGTCTGATAAGCGAAGCGCCATCCGACAAAGTAAAATACCTTGCCAATAATTCTCAATATTTAATGTTGTCGAGTAGCCAGAGAGTGCCATGAGCGGATTTTAAAGGCGTGTATCTGAAAATCTGTTGGGTGGCGCCTTTGGCTTAACCAACCTACCTTTTAACGTAGGTTAAACAAGTGGCGGAGCCACGCCATCCGACAAAAATAATGAATTTACCAGAAACAACCCAATTTACCCGTTAGCGATATAAATAACTGATTTGTACTGTAAGTTAAACCATATATATTGACTGTCGGCTGAGTGCCCAGACTGTGTGAAAACTAATTTTTAATAAATTGTCTTGGGTATGTTCTTAGTTTGAAACCATTTAAGATGGTTGCGATCGATTTTT
>NZ_PNCN01000161.1:0-9738 GCF_005886135.1 Pseudoalteromonas sp. S4741
ATACTTTTGCAAGTACGTTAGTGATTGCTGCAGTTAGTGTAGTTTTACCGTGGTCAACGTGGCCAATTGTACCAACGTTTACGTGCGGTTTTACGCGTTCAAACTTTTCTTTTGCCATGACGGAACCTATCAGTTTTGTGTATCTAGATTACATATGAAAATAATCCACCATAGGTAGATTAAGTTAATTTTTTCAAATTTCAAATAGTTTTTTCTGACAGATAAAGGAAGTGTTTAAGGCGATTCGATTAACTGGTGCTGATAGGCAGATTTGAACTGCCGACCTCACCCTTACCAAGGGTGCGCTCTACCAACTGAGCTATATCAGCATCATCAAATTGGAGCGGGCAGCGGGAATCGAACCCGCATCATCAGCTTGGAAGGCTGAGGTAATAGCCATTATACGATGCCCGCTTTAAGGAACCTGTTCTTAAACTACCTCTAACCGTCTAGAATAAAGTGGTGGAGGGAGCTGGATTCGAACCAGCGAAGGCTGAGCCGTCAGATTTACAGTCTGATCCCTTTGGCCGCTCGGGAACCCCTCCACGATAATTCTTTACTAAGCACTTCCGGTAAAAGGAAAGTGGTGCCGACTAACCGAGTCGAACGGTTGACCTACTGATTACAAGTCAGTTGCTCTACCAGCTGAGCTAAGTCGGCACTGCTTTAGTACGGGGCGAGATTCTAGAGTAAGGTTTATTGGGATGCAACCAAAAAATTAAAAAAAATGTGATTTAATGCTTTAAATGCTCACTATTCGCGCAAAAAGCTATTTTTTTGTTGTTTTTAACTCTTTTTAGCTAACTCATACCAGTAATTTAAGCCTTTCATTACTAGCATTGGGTCGAAAATACTCTGTGAAAAATGCCCTTGTAACAGCTGACCATAACCACCCGCAAAAATTAAAAGGCTATTTTTTGTCTTTAAATGCAATCTTGCTTGCTCAATGGCACCCATAGTTGCCACTAAGGCTCCGTTTTTTAACCCATTAGGGGTGTTTTTTCCAAGCTCATTAGCAAATGGCGTGTTTGCATCATCAAATACCCGCTGAGTATTTTGAGTGAGTGATGAGGTCATCAAATCAAGCCCAGGTAATATCCAGCCTCCTAGATGCTGCCCATCATTATTGAGAACGTCTATAGTGGTAGCCGTGCCAGCATCAACAACAATAGCAGCCATATTAGGGTAAAGCGTATAACCGCTAATAAGCGCCAACCATCTATCTATACCCAAATTACCTACTTGCTGATACGCGCAGCGCAACCCACCAAGCTCACTACTAACCGTAGCCTCAAAACAATCAATATTATGCGTTTTGGCTTGCGCTAATAATTGTTTAAGTAACTCGCTACGACCAACACAAGCGTAAATAACAACCGTAATTTGCTGCCATAAAATATTATTAATATCACATGGCTGTATTTGCCCGTTTTTCCACAATACGGCTTTGAGTGAAGTATTACCTACATCAATTAACAATCTCATGCTTGCGCCTTTCTTAATGAAATCTCGCCGCCATAATAACTTTTTACTTCGCCGTCTTGGCGAATACGTACACCACCGTGCGCATCTATACCTTCACAAATGCCACGCCAACTACGATGCCCAGTATTAAGCTCTACCTGCTCGCCTGCAAACGCATTTAATGCATTCCATTGTTGATACATAGTTTGTAAGCCGTTCTCGCGATATTGCGCTAAGCGCTGCTCTAACCAATAAGTTAATGAAGCTACTAGTTGATTTTTATCTAGCTGCTGAGTGTGCTGACTCAAATCTGTCCATGCTTGGTCAATGTGCTGACTGGCACTTTGTGGCATATTTAAATTAATACCAATTCCTATCACCAACTGACACGGCCCTTGTGGTTGCCCGTCTAATTCAACTAATACGCCAGCGAGCTTTTGTTTGTTTATGTAAATGTCGTTTGGCCACTTTAACTCTACATCAATACCATAAAGTGCTTTTATCGCATCATACACCGCTAAACCAACAGCAATCGATACACCCATAGCGGCTTGTAAACCATCATCTAATCGCCAAAAATAGCTGTAGTATAAGTTGGCACCAAATGGCGATTGCCATACACGCCCTCGACGCCCGCGCCCTGCTTGCTGCATTTCGGCAACGATTACCGTGCCCGACTGAAGTGGTGTTTTAGCCTGAATGCGGCGCATTAGTTCGCTGTTGGTTGAATCAATGAGCGGCTGCACTTCAATATTAGCGGTATTTTGCCCTAACTCAGCATAAAGCTGTTGTATTTTTTCCTGATTAAGTAACCCTACTTGGTTATTTAAGCAATAGCCTTTACCTGTAACTTTAAATACATCTAAGCCCATAGCTTGTAGGCTTTGAATGTGTTTACTAACAGCGGCACGACTAATTCCTAATTCCTCTCCTAAAGCTTGCCCAGAGACAAACCCGCCTTTATTAAGCTCATTTAAAATAGCCAGCTTGTTTCCATCAGGTGCTTTCATGTTAATTGCTCCAAAGAGATATGGCATTCATTGTGTTGATCAATTAACCGCACTTCGTGTTCTAAGCTTATGTTATAGCGCGCTAAAACAGTGTTTTGAATATGGGTGATCATGCTGATCAAATCATCCCCTGTACTGTGGCCATGGTTAACGAGCACCAAAGCTTGCTGCTGATGCACTTCAATACCGGCAATCTTATATCCCTTTAATCCCGCTTGTTCTATTAACCACCCCGCTGCGACTTTATGATGACCGGCTCCGTGTGGGTAATGAGGTAACTCAGGAAACTGCGCAAGTAACGGCACTAACGCAGCATTGGTAATAATTGGGTTTTTAAAAAAACTCCCAGCATTAGCTAGTTTATAAGGGTCTGGGAGTTTGCTATTGCGTGTTTGTATCACCTGCTCACATACTTGCTGTGGCGTCGGGTTTTTTAGTTGTTGTAGCGGTCCATAACTGAGTACTGGTTGCCATATTTTTGGCAGTTTAAAGCGCACTTGGGTGATCACCGCTTTATTTTTTAACGCGTGTTTAAAAACCGATTCACGATAAGCAAAGTGGCATTGCTGATTAGTTAAAGATTTGAAGCAGTTGCTATTAATATCAAAATAGTCAATAGCTTCTACAAATTGCGCAATCTCTACACCGTAGGCACCAATATTTTGCACTGGCGCAGCACCGACAGTGCCTGGTATGAGTGCTAAATTTTCAAACCCTGCTATGCCTTGCTCAAGCAAATAAGTCACTAATTGATGCCAATTTTCACCGGCAGCCGCACTGACTAAAAAATCATTTTCCCGCTCAGTAATATTAATTCCTTGGGTCGCCATTTTAATAACCGTGCCAGCATAATCATTTAAAAAAATGGTATTACTGCCCTCCCCTAACAGACAAAAAGGCGCGTTAAAGCTCTGAGTTTGAAGCTGCGCTGAGTCGGTGATCTCAATAAAATTTTGGCATTGGCTACTTAATGCAAATGTATGTAGGGGTTGTAATGAGTGCGCCACAAGGGTCCTAAAGGTACCAGTAATTAATCGCTCTAGTTTAACTCATCGTCGCAAATTGCGCATCAGCTTGTAAAAATTGTTCAACCCACTGTGGCAATCATGTTATAAAACGGGTACTTTTTTATTTGTACTCAAGGTAATTATGAAAATCAAACCTCTTTTTTTAAGCCTCGTTATGGCCGGTATGTGCTCGCAAGCAATGGCTAGCGCTATTGATCAAAATTCCTACGCCAACCTTGATGATGTTATCACCACGCATTTAAACCTTGATTTAGACATCGACTTTGCCGACAAGCAATTAGAAGGTTTTGTTGAGCATACGCTACAATGGCAAAACGCGAAAAGCACAAAGCTAGTACTTGATACCCGCGATCTTGATATTGATAAAGTGATGTATCAAACAGCCAATGGCAATTGGCATAAAGCCAGTTTTAACCTTGCTAATCGCGACGATGTTAAAGGCTCAAAACTAACCATTACATTTAAAAGCCAAGCTGAAAAAGTCCGTATTTACTACAACAGTCGCCCAGAAGCGTCGGGCTTACAGTGGTTAACGCCAGAGCAAACAGCCAGTAAAACGCACCCGTTTATGTATAGTCAATCGCAAGCGATACATGCACGTAGTTGGATCCCTGTGCAAGATACACCGGCAATGCGTGTGACTTATTCTGCACGTATTCATACCCCTGAAGATGTGCGTGCGGTAATGAGTGCCGATAATAAAGATGCCCTTTATAAAGACGGTGATTACCACTTCAATATGCCACAAGCAATTTCGCCTTACTTAATTGCGATTGGTGCTGGTAACTTAGAATTTAAAGCGATGTCTAAACAAACCGGTATTTTTGCTGAACCGACTATTTTGGATGCCTCAGTTGCTGAATTTAATGACACCCAAGCGATGATCGACAAAACCAATGCGATGTATGGTGAGTATGCTTGGGGTCGCTATGACTTACTTATGCTACCGCCTAGCTTCCCATTTGGTGGCATGGAAAACCCGCGTCTATCATTTATTACCCCAACCGTTGTTGCTGGCGATAAAAGCCTCGTTAACCTGATTGCACATGAGCTTGCTCACTCTTGGTCTGGTAACTTAGTAACCAATGCCACATGGGAAGACTTATGGTTAAACGAAGGATTTACCTCTTATGTTGAAAACCGCATTATGGAAGAAGTATTTGGTCGCGACCGTGCAGTAATGGAGCAAGCGCTTGATGCAGCTGGCCTGCGTGCGCAACTTAAAACCATTGATGCACCAGACACTCGCCTTAATTTAAAACTTAATGGCCGCGATCCAGATGATGCGTTTAGCTCAGTGCCTTACACAAAGGGTCAGCTATTTTTAATCTACCTAGAAGAAAAATATGGCCGTGATAAGTTTGATGACTTTGTTAAAACTTACTTTAATGAATTTGCGTTTAAGTCACTAACCACTGCGCAATTTGTGACTTACATCAAAGCTAACTTAATTGAAAAGTACCCTGGTGTAGTGAGCATGGATAAAGTGAACGAGTGGATTTTTGAGCCTGGTTTACCAAGTGATGCACCTAACCCTACCTCTGATGCGTTCGATAAAGTAGATGCTGCAACACAAGCATGGTTAAAGGGGGATACAACTGCCGCACAATTACCTACTGCAAATTGGACAGTGCATGAGTGGCTGCACTTTTTAAATAACCTACCGCGCGATTTAAGCATTGAAAAAATGACTGAATTAGACGGCGAGTTTAACTTAACCCAATCAACTAACGCAGAACGCGCATTTGCATGGTATATGCTAGCAGTAGGTAATGGTTACCAACCGATTTACCCTGCGCTTGATAAACACTTATCGGGTATTGGTCGTCGTAAGCTAATAGTGCCACTTTACAAGGCACTTATTACACATGGTAAAAAAGACTGGGCACAAAGCGTGTACTTAAAAGCACGTCCAGGTTATCACCCACTTGCACAAGGTACCATTGACGCGTTATTTGAATAAATAATAGCGTTACCAATAAACTAAAAAGGGCCAATTTGGCCCTTTTTTAATGCTTAATTATTTTGTTACTTTATCTAAAAAAGCCTGCCTTTCAGCGAGCGTTGCTTGTTGCCACCAAAAGTCGAGCATATTTGCCGCACTTGGCATGCCTTTTCCATTAATTGGCGTAATCGGTTTAATGGGACGACTCGGTTTTTGCGGGCCCGCTGGGGTTGCTGTTGTTTGCTGGTTAAACTGTGCGCTTTGAACTTGTCGTTCGGCAATAATATTTAATGGCTTAGCTAAGGTGCTGCCTTTTGCTTTTAAACTCACTTGCGGTGCTTCAGCAAATACTTTTGCCGCTACCGCATTTTCAGCACGATTAAATACTAAGGTGTAATCTTTACCCGCTTCAATGGTTACATTCACCCAAAAAGGTTCTGATTCAATCACTTCATGATCGTCATAACCTAAGTCATATAAATCTGTGTATTTAAGTTTTAGCTGATAAGTACCCGGTGCTAATTCAACATCATCAACACGACTAAAAAGCGAACTTTCAATTATTCGGTCACCCACTTGCAAAGGAACAAATTCCTCAGGAAAGTGAATATTTTCTGCCAAACTCGATGCACTCACTAAGAGCGCCGCTACACTGCCTAATAATATTGATTTACGCATAATTACTCCTTTAGTTGATTTCAGTTTGACACTGCTAGCAAAATTTGTCATTAGTGACACATATATTAATCAAATAAATTAGAGTCATCATTATGAGCCAAGAGACTATTTTTACTAAAATTATTAATCGCGAAATTCCAGCCGATATTATTTACGAAGACGATGACACGCTAGCGTTTAAAGATATTAATCCTCAAGCGCCATTTCATATATTAATTATTCCCAAGCAACCAATTGCCACTATAAATGATATAAATAATGAAAACTCACATTTAGTTGGTAATTTATACACGGTCGCCGCAAAACTGGCCAAGCAACACAACTTTAGCGATGACGGCTACCGCGTTGTGATGAACTGTAATGAACATGGTGGCCAAACTGTGTATCACATACATTTACATATGCTCGCAGGTAAAGAAATGGGCTGGCCTCCATACCAAGAAACTAAAAAAACGGCGCTATAGTGCTTAGTTAAATCTTAGATTAGTTTAAAAAAATCAAAAATACGGCGTTTTTCTTACTACACGAAAAAAAACAATTACTTATTTGCAACATTTTATGTTTAAATAATCGGAAATCACACCTTTTCTCCAGTGAAATAACGATTCCCTAATACAAAAGGTGTGTAGGGATTGTGGTAAAATTAATTAGCCAGCTTTATAAAAGAGTAAAAAAAACATGAGCAGTTCAGCCTTTTTGTTGTTAGATGAAGAACCAATTAACACTATTGGTATTAACGTTTTAGAGCCATTGTTAAAAACACAAGGCCTTGACGTTACTACGGGTACAAATATTTTAGATGTTCCGGTAGGTACTCGCTTATTGTTCATTGAAACATCAAGTAAAGACGCATGGACAAAGCTAAAAGAGCAACTCGTTAATTTACGCATCAAGTGCGATATTGTGTTGTTCAATTTAGATGAAAACCCAGAGCTTGCTAATCGCGCATTGCTTAGCGGTATTCGTGGTGTATTTTACACCACAGATAATGCCGATGTACTCATGAAAGGGATTCGTTTATTACTCGAAGATCAGCTTTGGTATCGTCGTGACATTATGTGTAATGCGCTTAACCGCATGCTGCAATTTAATAAAGATGCGCTGCATAAGCTAACTGATGGTGATATTGAACCAATAAAGCTAACGAAGCGTGAAAAAGCAATTATATCGTTAATGAGTAATGGTTCTAAAAATAAAGAAATTGCTGAAGAGTTAAGTATTAGCCCGCATACGGTTAAAACTCATTTATACAGTGCATTTAGAAAAACTAAATGCCGTAACCGTATTGAATTACTTTCTTGGGCACAACAAAACATTCCTGACGAAATTCGTTAACGTTTGTTTGAATAAATACCATACAGGCACTTTAAGTGCCTGTTTTTATATCTTCTTTAAAAAAACGCTGTTGGGGTCTTAATGCTCGACTCATTTACGCTTTATTTTGCCAGTATCGCCGTTATAACAGTGATGACGCTACTGAACTTTTTAACCTGGCGTACCAATAAGCATGTTCCCGGCACGTTACTTTATATTTTCTATCCTTTACTGCTATTAACTGCCATTGTTAGTTTTGCACTAATAGGCAAAATTCCTGATCAGATTGCCATTACCCTTGCTAATAACATGATGTTTTTAGCTTCTATTGTGCATTGTTTGTCACTGAGTCAATTTTTAAATTATCATGGTCGTGGCCTTAAGTTTGTTTGCCTATTTACAGCGCTCAGCGCTTTGATGCTTGTTTATTTCACATTTTTACAGCCTTCAATGCGCTCGCGGGTATATATTTCTGATTTGCAGCATATTGTAGAGGCCACTTTTTTATTATTTATATTTATAAAATATGCGCGAAAACCCTACCCTAACGCCAGCATTGTTTACATAATTATTTTAACTTTAGTTGCAGCAAGTTTTATTACCCGAAGCCTATTTATGGATGACATTGCACAACAGGATGCCATTTTAAATTCATGGTTTAACTCACTGTTATTTTTAAACAGTGTTATTGCCCCCATGTTTTATGCTGCAGGTATGGCGTTGTTATGTAATGAACGCAGGGAATTACGACTTAATAAGCTCACTGAAAAAGCTCATAAAGATTTAGAAATTCGCGGACTGTTTTTATCCACCATCAGCCATGAAATACGCACACCACTAAACGGCATTTTAGGCAGTGCACAACTGATATTAAATCAAACCAGCGACAGCCGCAATAAAGCCTATTGTGAGGCAATTATCAATTCAGCAGAGTCACTCAACTTACTGGTAGATAAAGTACTGGAATACGCAAGCTTAGATCAGCACGACGAAGCCCTGTACGAAGAAGACATAGAGTTTAAAACATGGCTGCAAAACTTATGCTTGCTGTTAAGCCCTCTGGCCGAACAAAAACAACTTAAATTTGAGCTTGCCTGTAATATTCCCGATAAAGCCTGTTACTACTGCGACCAACAAAAACTCAGACAAATTATTATTAACCTTGTAGGTAATGCGATTAAATTTACCGATAACGGTATGGTAAAAGTACAAATAGATTTAGTTAATGAAACCCAGCTAGATCACACTCTTAAAGTAAGTGTACTCGATTCAGGCCCCGGTATTGAAAAAGATGAAATTGATTATTTAACTGAGCCCTACATTCAAAGCAGTGCCGGTAAAGAAAAAGGCGGAACAGGCCTCGGACTTGCTATAACTAGTCGCCTTCTCGATAAAATTAATAGCCAGCTAGAAATTACCAGTGAGCTGGGAGTAGGTAGTGTCTTTAGCTTTAACATGACGTTAGCCATTGGTGAGCTTAGTCTCGTCGAGCAACGCCATCAAAGTAAAGACTATTTAACCGGACTCGATGTATTACTTGTTGAAGATTTAGATCTGAACCAAAAAATTGCCGTTGAATTTATGGCAGACGACGAGCATAAAATTAAGCTCGCTAAAGATGGCAAAAGTGCGATTGAGTTGATGAAAAAATATCACTTTGATGTGGTGCTACTTGATATGAACCTACCCGATTTAACAGGGCAACAGGTACTAAAAACACTCAAACGGGTGGAGCATAAAAATCAGCGAACGCCGGTGCTGGCCTTTACTGCCAGTTTAAGCCCTGATGAAATAAAAGAATACTTAGCATTGGGTATTAAAGACATTGTTGGCAAGCCATTAAAGCAAGAAAAACTACGCCAAGCATTGAGTGATTCACAGTCAACACAAACAGCTAACATTGCCGTCGATCTGGTTGATACGTTATACGATGAAACAGCAACAGAGACCCTTACAAGCTCTTTTAGTATTGATGAAGTGTCTTCTATTTATAATGAATTTATTCTTTCTGCTCGTAATAAGCTGAGCCGTTGCCAAGCTTTATTAGAGCAAGACCCCGAGCAATGCATTAAGTTATTACATCGCCAAGCCAGCACCGCCATGCAACTTGGCTTTAATAGCTATGGATTAGCTCTTAAAAAAATTGAGCGACGCTTACTAGATAAAAAACCATTAAATAACTCATTAAATGAAGCCAGCACACTGTGGCAACACAGTTTAGAGGCGTATTTAAAGTATGTACGGCAAGGGCTAGGGTAAAAACGGGCTACGGGCTACTGGCTACGGGCTACGGGCTACG
>NZ_PNCN01000162.1:0-491 GCF_005886135.1 Pseudoalteromonas sp. S4741
GGGCTCCATTAACTTCAAGAGCTTATTTTGGGGTTATTCTACAACTTTATTGTTACAGTCCGCTTATGGCACAGACTGTGTAAAAACTAATTTTTAATAAATTGTCTTGGGTATGTTCTTAGTTTGAAACCATTTAAGATGGTTGCGATCGATTTTTTCTCAGTATCGCAATTTTCTCCGCGCGAGCGAAACTGCTATGGCAACGCTACTCTAATTGCTTTACTTAGGCCGTTAACTCCCATAATTGTTATCATTCTTCTGAAGTTGTAAGCTAGGACATGAAGACTTATTTCTGTCCCCACGCTTTTTAAACCTCGTGTTAGTAAGTGGGTAGCTCCCATCCAGAGTTTAATTGTGCCAAAGGGGTGCTCAACAGTTTGCTTTCGATGAAGCATCAATTCAGGTTGATTCTTTAGTTTTTGAAGCATTTCTTCTGTCAGAACCTCATGCAACCACCGCCTTAATCGCCTAGGGTCTTTTTTAGAGTTAGT